>CAYJFG010000067.1:0-11060 GCA_964369305.1 uncultured Eubacteriales bacterium | reverse complement strand
AAGTGATTTTTTGTAGATATATCGTGAAAAATTGCGTGTTTTGAAATGTTGCCATTTGAAAAAAAACAAAAAAGCAGATGATGAGTATATAACAACATCTGCTGGTGGAAAATTTCATACACCAACCACATGGTATAAAATGTGGAATAGTTATTTCAAAACTTTAAGTTATAACGCATACAAAATTAAAGTAGACAATACTATTAGTTATTACGACCCTAAAGGTGTGCCAGTAATAATTCAAAAGATAACTCCACATATGTTAAGACATACATATGCTAGTATGCTTTATGATGCAGGTGTAGATGTTCATACAGCAAGAATTCTTTTAGGTCATGCTGATATAGCAACTACTTTACGCATTTACACACATTTAAGTGAAGAAAGAAAAGTTTTAAGTATCGATAAATTTAACAATTATCTTAAAAATCAAGTAAATGTAAGCTATGATTAATATATTAATTCGATTGGTTCATACCCGAAGTGTCGTAGGTTCAAGTCCTATTTCCGCTACCATATTAAGGCCCGTTGGTCAAGCGGTTAAGACACCGCCCTTTCACGGCGGTATCACGAGTTCGATTCTCGTACGGGTCACCACACTAAAAAGATATTGCTAATGCAGTATCTTTTTTAGGTTATTAAATAAATGTTAAAGTGTTTTTTAATGTTTAGAAAAATATTTTATTAGCGAGTGTGCTGGAATAGGCAGACAGGCACGTTTGAGGGGCGTGTGTCGTAGACGTGTGGGTTCAAGTCCCATCACTCGCACCAAAAAACAATAACGGCTTTTGTCGTTGTTGTTTTTTTGTGATGGGACTTGAACCCTATGAGGGTTTTTGCGTTAAGAAAATATCCCTGTGGGATATTTTTAGCAAAAAAGCTTGAGGGCTTATATCATCACTTGTACAAAATGATGCTGAATTCAATTAATCTAGGTGCAGTATCATTTTGTATATAAATTTTAAAATTGGCTTTCTTAATTAATAGCAAATTACATCTCCTGTTCAACTTAAATTATTTAGATTTAGTATTAATATTTTATATTTCATTTTAATTTATTGACTTATGACAAAAATTTTAGTATAATATTACTATTGAATTTTTCAATTAATAAAAAAACAGGAGTGATTATCATGGCAAAAACTATTGACGCAAAATTGAAGACTATACAAGATATGTTTTCAAGCACACAAGAATCTATATTAGGTAAAGATGGTATTTTTATTATCCCAGACTATCAACGTGCATACAACTGGAAGTCAACCGACCAATGTGACAAATTATGGCAAGATATTGTTTCATTTATAGAAATCGGCAAGGACAGCTCTTACTTTTTCGGTTCAATTATTATCAATAGCGATAATAACGAATTACTAGTTATCGACGGACAACAGCGACTTACTACTTTTTTACTTCTCCTTAAGGCTTTACTTTTAAAAATTAACCACTGTCTTGAAAATATTTCAAAGGATTCTGATTCAGAACTATTAAAATACGCCCTGGAATCACGAAGAAGTGAAATAATTAATTGTCTTTATTTAATAGATAAAGATGAAGTTCCTCTTGTTTTAAAAGGCGATAAGAAATTGACTGAATTAAAAATAAAATATTTTAATAAATCTATTAACGAAGAATACATAGACGAGGTTAAAACAATTTTGCACGCTGACGATTTTCTTATTGCACAAAAAAATGTAAAAGAAATTAAATTCAAAAGAAATGATAATAGATTTACTAATTTTTTTAGAAACTTTAAATTTTTTATAGATCAGTTGGACCCTTTAGATTCTAGTAAGGTAAATACTTTTGCAAAAACTCTCCTTAATGAATGTCAGGTAATTGTAGTTGTATCTTACCAAACAGAAGAAGCTATTGAAATTTTCAACTCACTTAACTCAACTGGTATGCCTCTTGACGATGCTGATATTTTATCTGCTAAATTGTACAGTAACTACGATGATAAAGATGAATTTAACGCAAGGTGGAAGGAAATTATTAAAGATACAAACCTATTAGACACTCAAAGAATCTCTTCAATTGACGATATTTTAAATCAATATATGTATATTTCAAGAGCCAGAAATCACGAAACAAATTCAAGCTTGCCAGCTGTAAGACGATATTTTACAGATAATAAAGATTTTCTTAATAACCCTAAAGTTTTTCTTTCAGACTTAGAAAAGATTATTTCAATATGGAAAGACGAGCCAACCACCATTGAATTAAATACCCTTAAGAATGTTTTACTAAAACACAATAGCAACTTTAAATTATTTTATGTTACATACTTATATTTCAATTCTGAGGAAAGCGATATTAATAAGCAAATGTTTATTGAATCACTATTAAAGCTTTTTGCACTTTTATCTATTAACGAATATGGTTATTCTTCTTCTAAATTTAAATCATTTTTAATTGGCTTAAATATGGATATTGGTAACGGAACTAAAACAGAAAAGCTAGTTGAAAAAATTAACAAACATATCAAAGACGAATTTAATAAAGAAAGTGTTGCCGATTATCTTTTAGATTTTACCCCTAACAATTCTACAGTATATTTGAACGAATATCTCTTTATGAAAGAAAAAGATAGAACAGATTTATTTCCTAGTTTTAATTGTTCTACGATTGAAATTGAGCATATTATGCCTTCAAGTGGCAAAAATTTATGCTCAATTAGAGAAGACGCTAATATGACTGAAGAAGAATTTAAATATTATGTAAACAAGCTTGGAAATAAAATATTACTTGAAAAAAATATTAATAGTTCAATTTCTAACGATTGGTTTAAAGTTAAAAAACAAACATCTGTCACAGAAAAAAGAGGTTATAACGATTCTACTTTTGCAATTGCAAAAAGTCTTACATTATATAAAAAAGATAAATGGGAGAAAGATGATATTGACAATGCAACACTAAAAGCTGCAAATAGAATTGCTAATTTTATTTTTGATTAATATTTTTTATTCTATATTCTCCAAAAACAAACACCCAAACTATTGTAATATATTATATAGTTTGGGTGTTCTTTTAATCTTGCGTCAAAAAAGCTCCTTGTAAACATAATTAAACGTTTACAAGGAGTTTAGTTTTAATTTAAGACAAACTTAAATAAGGTATACTGATTAGTATAAATTATTCAGTAACTTTTTTTCTTGAAGTAACTACGATAGCAGCTAAAGCTAAGAATAGTACTGAACCTAGAACGATGTAAGGTGTTTCATCTCCAGTTTCTGTTGAACCGCCTGTGCTTGTTGTAGGAGTTGTAGCACCGTCTGTATCTGTGTCTGTTTCGTCAACGAAAACGTCGCCTAATTTAGCTTCCATATCAGCTTTAACTTCTTCGATTTTCTCTGGAGTAGCGATTGTAGCTTCGTATAATGTTACCCATGCATCTAATTTTTCTTGTGGGTCTTCGCCTGGTAGTAAAACTTCGCCAACAACGTTACCTATGCTTGTGATAGCTAGGTGTGGGCCGTAATCAGAGTTATTTTCCCAGTAAGCTTTAGCAGCTGATTTTTCTGAGTCAGCTGGGTTTTCGTACATAACTGATGTATCAATTATGATTGTATCGCCCATGCAGTCATCACCGAATGTTAAGTCATAAGTTTGGATACCTGTGCTTGTGCTGATGATAATTCTGTTAGCATCAATGCCAGCTGGGATATCAAAGCTGTATTTTGTATCTGTAACTTCTGTCATTTTTGTATCTCTTGATTGCCAGCCTTTCCATTCAACTTCGCCCCACATATAGCAGTAAACTGCGTCTGCTGACTTAGCCCATGTTTCTGGTAATTCTACGTAAATTGTGCCACCTTTTGTTGAAACTGCACCTGCACTGCTTACACCTACAACAGTAGCTAGTGAAACTACTAATACTAATGCTAGCATTAAACTGATAATTCTTTTTTTCATTTTTGTATCCTCCTATGGATTATTATTTTTTTAAAATTGAATTTTAATTAAGCTTCTGTTCTTTTTCTAACAGCTAAGAATGCAACTGCTGCTAAAGTTGTGATACCCATTACGATGAAGATAACGCTATCTTGAGCTGTATCTACTGTACCAGGATTTTTTGATTCTTCAGAAGTTGGAGCTTCTGTTGGAGAAACAGTTGCAGCTTCTGTTTTACCTGAGTCTGGACGTGTGTAAGAATAATCCATATCGAAGTAAGGGTTTAAGTAAACCATATCGCCGTATGCATCTTCAACCATTACGATTTCGCCGTTAGCGTCTTTTAATGGTTCAATTGTCATTTCACCTGTTAATGGGTTGAAATATTGCCAACCAACGTGGTAAACGTTTTGAATGATACCTGTTTCTGGGTTTTCAACTTCTTCAACATTTGTAATGTATGTGATACCACCGCAGAAGTCTTCAGCTCTTAGGCCAATTCCTTCTTCGTATAATGTCCAGTCTTGAACATTTATATCAGCTGTTTGTAAAGCTGCTGCTTTTTTCTCTTCTGAGTAATCTTCATCTGTTGGTAAACCAGCGTTTATACCATTGTTCCAAATGATGAAAGCTGCATCTGATGGTGCAAGTGCTACAAATATGTTGCCATATTCTTCGTTAATCATAGCTGTTTGAGCGTCGATTTCTTCTTGTGTAGCGTCTGGGTTTTCATCGATGAATTGTTGAATCATGTAAGGAGCAACTCTGTCAGCTGCAACGCCTGGCCATGGATCACAACCGATTGAACTGCTGTACCAATAGAAGCCAATTTCCATGCCTTCTTCTTTATATTCTGTATTTTCTGTTAGCCATGCTTCTGGAGCTTCAAAGTAATAAGTTTTGAAGTAACCGTCCCAAGCGTCTGTAGCTTCGCCTTGTTCTGGTAAAGCATATTTCCATGGAGAAGGGATACCGCCAATTCTGCCGTATTCGTCATATCTAACGCCTTCTTCTGGTTCAGTTGCTTCTGGAGTTGTTTCTTCAGGAGTTGTTTCTTCAGGAGTTGTTTCTTCAGGAGTTGTTTCTTCAGGAGTTGTTTCTTCTGGAGTTGTTTCTTCTGGAGTTGTTTCTTCAGGAGTTGTTTCCTCTGGAGCTGTTGCTTCAGCTGGAGGATTAGCTTCATAAGCAGCTTGAAGTAAAGGAGCAACTATAGCTATTTGTTCTTCAGTAGCTACTGTTGGGTAAGCCTCTACAAAGTTTGCAAGAACGCTTTCAGCTGTTTCGCCAGGTAAGAAGTGTGTACCTATAACATTACCTAAGCTTGATACTACAATGTGTGGGCCTTGTGTTGTAGCTGCTTTCCATGCTGCAACTAAAGCTGTTTTTTGTGAGTCAACTGGGTTTTCTACTACTTGATCTGTAACATAAGCTGTATCGCCTGCACAGTCAGGACCAATTGTTAAATCGTAAGTTTGTGGACCACCTGACATACTGAATATTGCTATGTTCCAGTCACCTTCTGCTGGTGATTTTGCAATTTCAAATTCGTATGTACGAGTGTCGTCTACTCTTGACATTTTTACTGCTCTATTTTGCCATGGAGCGTATTCCTCGCCACCTTGAACGAATAGATACACGTAAACTGATGTTGTTACTTTTAATTCGCCCCAGTCTTCTGGAACCTCGAAATAAATTTTGCTACCTTCTAATTTAGTTGTCGCTGATACTGATACTGTACCAACTACTACTAGAGAAACTAGAAGAATTGCTACTACTACTAAACTTAGCACTTTTTTGAACATGATTTTTTGTCCTCCTTAATTACTTTTAATTAATTCAATTCTAAAGTATTAAATAATACTACTTCAGTGTAACTTATTATACTACAAGATTTTAGAAAGTGCAATATTATTTTGTATCTTAAACAATATATCGTCTACTTTTACAAAAGTTTAGCCTTATTATTGTTAAAAAACACAATAAAACTTGTTGTTATTTTTCTTTTTAGGAATTTTACAATTGCAACTTTTTATTTCTTTTTAGTACTTTTTTTCAATCTTAAAATGAACACTAAATAAACCACAAATAATGTTATTAAAATACCTGCAATTATTAAAAACCATGGTGAAGATAACACATTAAGCACTTTATCCATATTATATGAAAAGTCATCTCTGTTTACAGTTTTTGGCGATATCAAGTTTATTTCTTTTAAAAGTTCATCATTATAATATATTTGAGCAGTACCTAATATTTCGCCTTCTTCTATTGGTGCATCTATAGTTGTTTGAATATCTGGAACTATTTTCAAGCTACTTTCTTGAAAGTCGTTTGGTAGTATTTCAGAATACGCATATTCTGGTACAACAAATATACTATCTTGTTGACCATAATTAATATCAATTTCGCTAATAGGAGTATCGTTTTCTACCACTTTTTTAAGTGTTAAAGTGCCATACGCCCATTCATAAAGATTTTTTGAGTCAAGTTGAGCTCCGTTTACACTGTTCCAGTTCCCCTCTTCATCGTAGTTTGGGGCATTCATAGCTACACATAAATAGGCCGTATTATCTTTTACCGCTGTTGAAACTAAACAAAATCCTGCTTCATCTGTTGTGCCTGTTTTAATTCCTTTTGCGTATTCATAGTAGTATGTTGGCATATCTTCCCTTAATAGTGCATTTGTTGTTATTAATGGGTCTTTTGTAGTGTCGCCTTTTATGTAATGAGTTGTTGTTTCGCATATTTCCATAAATTTCGGTGAAGATACGGCATATTTAGTAAGCTCGTAGCTTTCTTTTGCTGTTGTGTACTGGTTATCATCATGTAGTCCATGTGGATTTGTATATTGTGTGTTTACAAGCCCTAATTCTTTTGCTTTTTCATTCATAAGATTTACAAAGTTTTGCGAGTTTCCATTTCCTATGTAATCTGCAAGCACTAAAGATGCGTCATTTCCTGAGCTAACCATCATGCAGTATAGTAAATCAAGAACGCTTAATTTTTCACCAACGTAATTTTCAAGACCTGAAAGCGAGCTACCTGTTCCTAAAAGTTCATCTATTACAGACTGCTTAACTTCTACTAATGTATTTTCTAAATCTTCTATTTGCTCAACTACTACAATGTATGTCATTATTTTTGTAAGTGAGGCAGGGTATGCTTTTTCATTTTCGTTTTGTGTGTATATTGGTGTTTGTGCGTCTAAATTACCTAAATAAATATACTGACTTGTTGTTTCAAAGCCTATATCTTCTATTATTGATGCACTTGCTATACTTGTACCTAAAAAAGTAGTTACTAAAAATGTTAATAATACTGTTGCTATTTTAAATCTTTTCATCTAAACTTTTCTCCTTTAAATAATATGCACTTTTTTTATATATAATACATGATACAATAAAATCAATTTAAACACAACCTATTTTTTTTAAAATTAACAATTATTTGCTTAAAAAATAATGTGATATGGTTTTAATCACATCACATTAAATATGTTTTAATTAGATTTTATCATAAGGATTGTATGGTCTTCTGTGGTCAATTTCTCGTTCTTCTTTTTTCATATTTTGATAAACTGCCATTATAAATAATATTGGCAAAGCTACCGCAAAAACAAATTGCCATACATATGATGTCCCAAATTCTAGTGGCGACCCACCTAATGAGTTATCAAAAAATAGCATTATTGGCAAAGCTACTAGTAAAGCTATATTTGAAATTAAAAGTAGTCCTCCTAAACCTAAAAACAGTTTTGAAAGCTGATATAAGCTTCCTTTATAACACGCTAAAAGTGCAACAGCTATTTGAATAATTGAAAGCCATAATGTAGAATTAATATATATTTCAAGCATTAATAATGTTGTTTCCATGTCTTGTGTTAAATCATAAAACTTTAACGCCTCAATGTCTGGTAACATTGTTTGATATGTAGTAAAGTACCAAAAAATATTTAATCCTGCCGAGAACATAAGCATTACACTTATACCTTTTATGTTTTTATATGTGTCTGGTAAGTTTTGCGTACCCAAAATCCTCTACCCCTTACTTAATTAATTTTTCCATGTATATTTGTCTGTTTGTTGTGGCTGACCATACTCAAGCCTTTGTTTTTCTCTTAGTAGTTCAATTTCAATTTCTTTTTGAATTATCTTATCATTAATTTTTACAGATACTATTAATATGATTGGTAGCCCTACGCCTAAAGCAGTATTAATTATGTCGCCACTTTCAAAATTTAATGTAGCGTTGTTTGTAGAACTTTGAGAAAGCATATATATTGGATATACTATATTTATAAATAAATATGATGCTAGCGAAACTGCACCAGAAACTACACATAAATTCACTTTAGCAGTGTCTGAGCCTTTTATAAGACCAATAAAACCTGCTACTATTTGCAAGGCAGCAACTACAGCTAATCCATATAAATAAAATTCCATGCTAGATATCAGTTGTTCAACATCTGCATTTCCTCCAAACAATTTTAGTGCCTCAATAAACTCATTTAATTCACCATATTGAGTGAAAAACTCATAAAAAGTTATACCTCCTAATAGTATCATCGCAATTGACACAATTTTTGTTACTAAGTCAGCTTTTGTTTTTATCGCTCCTTTCATAACACTCCTCCTTTATATGTATAGATTTAATTTTCATCATTTGCTATTGATTTTTGTATTAATTCTTCGTTTTCTTCTTCAATTTGAATGTATGGGTCTGGTTGTGCTTTATAATTTTTTCTTTCCTCTTCAATTTTAATAAGTTTAGCATTTTTCTTTACAAAAATTAAGAATAAAATAGGTAATATAACACCTTTTGCAAGTTGCCACAACTCAAGACTTCCAAATAATGTTCCATTCATGTTTTGTACTTGTTCATAAAAAATAATAATCGGTAAAATTAAAGTTGCAAGTAAATTTATTACTAATGTTATAACGCAAAATGTTGTGCATTTTTTTAATTTTTCTGGATTTCCTCCTATTATTAACCCTTTGACACCTAGTATTATGTGCATAATCGGTGCTACAATTTGTAAAACGTAAAGTATGATCATGTTAATGATTAGTACAGGTTCTTGTAAAAAGTATTCTGAATTAATTACCATAATCATGTTTGATATCATTGCTGTAATTTCTTCCATATATGAATTTATCACGACTAAACCTAGTATAACCATAAATAAAGACACTATTTTCACAACAACATCCGCTTTTGTTCTGATGATTAATTGCATATAAACCTCCTATTGTTTTTATTTTTTTGAAATTATTAATATGCTAATTATAATTATACATTAAATAGTTATTACTTACAATGCACGATATGAACAAATTTATAATATTGTTTTTATTTAAAATTTTTCAGAGCTTAAATATTTTAGATTATGTACACAACAAAAGCTACTATCTTAATCAATTTTAACATAGTAGCTTTAATTTAATTTTTGTCGTTTTTGTCGTCTTCGTCATTACTCATAGACATAAGGAATGAAAAGCTACCTGAAATTACAGCAGCAATCGGCCATACAATCCATGTTATAAACCAGTCATGCGATAAAAAGCTCCACGTTAGATAAACAACTAAGGCAGTACACCAAAACGCACTGTCTAGGTCTTCTTTTTTTCGTCGATATAGCAAAGTTTCGCTGTCTATTTCACCGTCAGACAATAACACTTCATAAGAATTTTTGCAACGTTCTATAGAAACAAGCCTATAAACTGCAATTGCCACCATTATTAAGAGAAGCAAAGCTGTTAAAATATTTACCTCACCTTGTGCATCTAAAGTTACATTTATTAACACAGGTATTGGAGAAAGAGCAATTAAAAGTATGCTTGTAATGGTATTTCTATTTCTTTGTTTTTTAAACATCATTTTCTTTTCTGTTATATAATCAAGCACATTGAGCGAAAGCTTAAATTTACCCTCATTAATATATTTATAATTTTCTAATTCTCTATCGCTAGATAGAAATAGAGATATTGCGATACAAACAGAAATAATAATCCATACAAACCCCACAACCACTGAAATTTCAGGCGAGAAAAACATATTTACATCATCTAAAAATATTAGAGGTATTGGAGAAATAACACATAGAAAAACGCCTAACGCTATTAATTTCGCTTGTTTTTTATAAGCAAGTATAAATTTATCTGCAACTTGTTGCGATACTTCTTCATAGCCTGACTTATCAACCTTTGTTTTCTCTTCTTTTTCAAAACCTATATCAACTGGTTCTAAATCATCATATAAAAAGAAATTAGGGTCTATAGAAAATAATTTAGCCATCGCAATAATGTATGACATCTCTGGAACTTCTTGTCCGCTTTCCCATTTTATAAGCAATTCTTTCTCAATATCAAGCTCTTTTGCAAATTCATCTTTAGTGTATTCAAAATTTCTTCTTAAAAAAACAATCTTTTCTGATAAAATCATTTTTTGCACCTCCTTAAAATCTAAATGTATAATTATTACATCATATTATAAACAATTTAACGTAAATATGCAACAAATAAATAGCAAAAAAACTAAATTTAAAATAAAAAATTTTTTTCAAAAAAAGTGTTGACATTTGTATAAATGTATGATACAATGTTTAAGCGTTAAAGAAACGCTGGTGTAGCTCAGTTGGTAGAGCAGCTGATTTGTAATCAGCAGGTCGGGAGTTCGAGTCTGTCCACCAGCTCCATATTACAAATGATGTTATCAAATGTGATAACATCATTTGCATAATATATAAAATGTAAATCAAATATGGGAGAATTCCCGAGTGGCCAAAGGGGGCAGACTGTAAATCTGTTGTCAGTGACTTCGGTGGTTCGAATCCACCTTCTCCCACCAAATTAAACGACATTTCGATGTCGTTTTTTTGTATTTAAAAATCTTTTAGTTTTTGACAAATTTAAAATTTTATGATGATTTAGAAAATTAAGTAATATTATAAATACCTTTTACACTTGTAAATACTTGATACAATTAATAAATTACTAAAAAACATATGTTTTTAGGTTTGACTTTATGACTATTTAATATAATGCAGATGTTCTTCTCTTGCCGTTGGAATTAGTGAAAAGTGAATAGCGAAAAGTGAAGAGTGAATAGTGAAGGAGCTGTCGCATTAAGGTGAATATTAACAAATCTTTGTAGGGGAGCATTCCATA
>CAYJFG010000066.1:0-11072 GCA_964369305.1 uncultured Eubacteriales bacterium | reverse complement strand
GTGATTTTTTGTAGATATATCGTGAAAAATTGCGTGTTTTGAAATGTTGCCAAATTAAAAAATCCGTAAGGATTTTCACAATCACTATTCACTATTCACTTTTCACTATTCACTCTCAACTCTCAACTTTCAACTTTCCACTCTCCACTCTATTAACTATTTCTTATTTATTTTTATTATTTAGAATTAAACTTTAAAAATTTTATTATATAATAGATAGTTGATACTAGCTACCTTGAATATAGGAGGATTTGACTTGAAAATAGGTTTAGACGTTGGCTCGACAACAATAAAATGTGTTGTACTAGATGAGCAAAGCAAAATTATATATAAGACATATGAAAGACATTACTCCCAAATAACACAAAAAATACGTGATATATTAAATTACATTAACAAAAATATTGAAAATAGCGAAAAAGCACACATAGCACTTTCAGGTAGTGCTGGTATGGGTGTTGCAAACTTTTGCGGTATACAGTTTGTGCAAGAGGTTTTTGCAACAAAAGTAGCAGCAAACACTTACGAGCCTCAAACAGATGTAATTATAGAACTTGGCGGAGAAGATGCAAAAATCCTTTTCCTATCAGGTAGCATGGAAGTTAGAATGAATGGTTCTTGTGCTGGTGGTACAGGTGCATTTATCGACCAAATGGCAATGCTTTTAAACGTGCCGTTAGAGGGTATGGACGCTTTAGCAAGTGAATACGAAAAGACATATACTATTGCGTCACGTTGTGGCGTGTTTGCAAAAACAGATATACAACCGCTTTTAAATCAAGGAGCAAGAAAAAGCGACATTGCACAAAGTATATTTTTAGCAGTTGTAAATCAAACTGTAGCAGGACTTGCTCAGGGGCGTGAAATTAAAGGAAATGTTTTATACTTAGGTGGTCCTTTAACTTTTATGAGTCAACTTAGAAACAGGTTTGACAAAGTGCTAAACACTACTGGTTTATGTCCAGAAAACTCACTTTATTACGTTGCAAGCGGTGCGGCTTTATGTGCTGAAGAAACGCTTGATATAGAAAAAACTCTTGAAAAATTAGAAAGTTACAGTACACAAGAAAATTTTGCGTGTAACGATCCTTTATTTAAAGACGAAAACGAATACAGTGAGTTTGTAAAAAGACATAGCAAAGCAACGGTTGATAAATTAGATATTAAAAGCTACAAAGGTGACGTTTTTATCGGTATTGATGCAGGCTCTACAACTGTAAAAGCCGTAGTAATTGGAACAAAAAACGAGCTTTTATTTTCAAGATATTTACCAAACAGTGGCAATCCAATACCAATTATTAAAGATTTTTTAATAGAATTATATAAAACCGCAAAAGATATAAACATAAAAGGCGGTTGCGTTACAGGTTATGGCGAGGAAATTATAAAAAATGCATTTTGCATAGATTATGGAATTGTTGAAACTGTAGCACATTTTACAGCGGCTAAACACTTTATGCCAGAGGTTGAGTTTGTTATTGATATTGGCGGTCAAGATATTAAATGTTTCAAAATACATAGCGGAAACATTGATAATATATTCTTAAATGAGGCGTGTTCTTCTGGTTGTGGTTCGTTTCTTCAAACATTTGCAAATACTTTAGGATACCCTATCGATAAATTTGCAAAAATTGGCTTACTTGCAAAAAAACCAGTTGATTTAGGCTCACGTTGTACTGTATTTATGAATAGCTCAGTAAAACAAGCTCAAAAAGACGGTGCAACTGTTGAAGATATTTCGGCAGGTCTTTCAATAAGCGTTGTAAAAAATGCTATTTACAAAGTTATTAGAGCGTCAAGCCCAAATGAACTTGGTAAAAATATAGTAGTTCAAGGTGGCACATTCTTAAACGATGCTGTTTTGCGTTCTTTTGAAAAAGAAATGGGTGTACAAGTTGTTCGCCCAGAAATTGCAGGACTTATGGGTGCATATGGTTGTGCTTTATTTGCAAAAGAAAAGGCAGAAAATAAAAAAGAAAACAGTAGTGTGCTTGATTTAAATAATTTAGAGCATTTTATACATGAAATTAAAGTTGCAAATTGCGGACTTTGTAGCAACAACTGCAAACTTACAATAAATAAATTTGCTCAAGGTAGAAACTTTATTGCTGGTAATAGGTGCGAGCGTCCAGTAACTAAAAAGAAAAGTTTAAGCGATTTAAATATATACGATTATAAATTAGAGCAAATAAAAAGTTATAAACCAGTAGTAGGAAGCCGTGGAAAAATTGGTATTCCGCTAGGACTTAATATGTACGAGCTTTTACCGTTTTGGCACACATTCTTTACATCTTTAGGGTTTGAGTGCATAAACTCTGGTATATCAGACAGTAAAACATATTCAAGAGGACAACAAACAATTCCGTCAGACACTGTTTGTTATCCAGCAAAACTTGTTCATGGTCATATAAAAGACCTAGTAAAACAAGGTGTAGACGTTATTTTCTACCCATGTTTATCGTACAATTTAGATGAAAATTTAGGCGATAACCATTACAATTGCCCAGTAGTTGCTTATTATCCAGAGGTAATAGGTGCTAATATGAGTGATGTTGAAAATATAATTTTTATAAAAGACTATTTAGGTATCCACCGTAAAAAAGATTTTGTAAAAAAACCGAATGAGATGGTTTGATAATTTTTTAAAGAAATCTCAAAAAAAGAAGTTAAAATTGCAGTGGATAATGCATTTGTAGAATTTCATAATTTGTTAAATAGAATACGTGAACGTGGCGAAATAATTATTAAAAAGGCTAGACTTAATGATAAAGAGATTATTGTGCTTGCAGGTAGACCTTACCATGTTGACCCTGAAATAAATAAGGGAATTGATAAGCTTATATCAAGTTTTGATGTTGCTGTTATTTCAGAAGATGTAATTAGTCACCATGTGCCAAAATTTGCTACAAGCGTACTAAACCAATGGACATATCACTCAAGATTATATACAGCAGCAAAGTACGTATGCTCACAAAGTGATATGAATATTGTACAACTTGTTTCTTTTGGTTGCGGTATTGATGCTATTACTACTGATGAAGTAAGAGAAATTTTAGAAGATAGCAAAAAAATCTACACACAAATTAAAATAGATGAAATAACTAACTTAGGTGCTGTTAAAATTAGGCTTAGAAGCTTATTTGCAGCTATTGAAGAACAAAAAGAAAAATAAGAACAGGAGCATTAACAGTATGGCACAATTAACGTATGATAACACAGGGCGTTTGCTTTTCACAAAAGAAATGAAAAAAGAATATACTATACTTTTGCCTATGATGGCTCCTATACATTTTTCGCTAATTAGTAATGTTTTTCAAATGTATGGGTATAAAACAGTACTTCTTGATACTCACGACCCTCAAATAGCACAAACTGGACTTAAATATGTGCATAACGACACTTGTTATCCAGCTCTTTTAGTAATAGGGCAGTTTATCCACGCTTTGCAAAGTGGAAAATATGACCTTGAACATACAGCTTTAATGATTACGCAAACAGGTGGCGGTTGCCGTGCATCTAACTATATCCACTTGCTTAGAAAAGCACTTAAAAAAGCAGGGTTTGAAAAAGTGCCTGTAATATCCTTAAACCTTTCAGGGCTTGAAAAAAACAGCGGTTTTTCTTTTACTTTACCTATGGTTAGAAAAACTATAGGAGCGTTAGTATATGGTGATATGTTAATGCTTTTGAAAAATCAAGTAAAACCATATGAGATTAAAAGCGGACAAGCTGAAAAACTTGTTGATATATGGGTTGAAAAATTAACTACACTTTATAAAAAAGGTAAAGGATTTAAGCTAAAAGAACAGAAAACAATACTTGATAAAATGGCAAAATCTTTTGCAGATATTAAAGTAAATAGAACTCCAAAAGTAAAAGTAGGTATAGTAGGCGAAATTTACGTAAAATATGCAAGCCTTGGAAATAACGACCTTGAGAGCTTCTTAGAGGAGCAAGGTTGCGAAATATGCGTACCTGGTATTATGGCTTTCGTTCTCTTCAAAACTGATAATAGAATGGAAGATATAACGCTTTACGGCGGTAATACTTTTAAATATAAAATAGTAGAATATCTATTTAATTACTTTGCTAAAATGGAAAAATTAATTATCGATAGTGCTAGAAAGTACGGCTTTACTCCTCCGTCAGACTATCTGCATACAAAAACTCTTGTAAAAGACGTTGTAGGCTATGGCAGTAAAATGGGTGAGGGTTGGCTTTTAACAGCTGAAATGATAGAACTTGTTAATCTTGGATACCCTAATATCGTGTGTACTCAGCCTTTCGGTTGCTTGCCGAACCACATAAACGGTAAAGGTATGGTGCGTAAAATTAAAAGTATAAACGATTTAGCTAATATTGTAGCAATAGATTATGACCCTGGTGCGACAAAAGTTAATCAAGAAAATAGAATTAAATTAATGCTTGCCGTTGGAAAAGAAAATTTAAATAAACAATAATAAAAAAAGCAACTTATCAAAATACGATAGGTTGCTTTTTATAAAGTGAAAAGTGAAGAGTGAAGAGTGAAAAGTGAAGAGTGAAAAGTGAATAGTGAAAAGTGAAAAGTGAAAAGTGAAGAGTGAAAAGTGAATGTGAAAATCCTTGCGGATTTTTTGATTTGTAAAGGGCGTTTATTCTTATAGTATCTGCTTCTGTCTTTTAATTACGAATTACGAATTACGAATTATGAATTGTAAAGTTTTCAAAAATTATTCTCTTTAGACATAATTATTTAATATTTAAATGTTAAAATATATCGTGAATTAAGATGTAGCATTAAATTTGAGAGGGCGTTAAATATGGATAAAAATACAGCAAAAAAAAGGGAAAAAGTTAATTTGTTTTTTTCCGCATTTCTAATTATAGGCTATGTAATATGTGCATTTTTCTTAAATAATTTAATGACAGATTTTACAGAAAGCTTTGCAAGATTAGCAGTAAACATCTGCACATTTACAATTTTTGGTCTTCTTTTATTTTACGCAACTAGAGTAGGAGAGGGAAAACAAGTAAAAAGATTTAACGTGTTTTCTTTAATCTTTATAGTAATACCTGCTTTATATATAGTTTTAGCTACAATGATATCAGGACTTCCTTTGCATAATGATTTATTAACACTTGACGGCAACATGGGAACAATAGCAGTTTTATCATGTGTTGCTTTAGGTTACGGCATACCTTATACTTTCTTAGCAGGTTT
Organism: uncultured Eubacteriales bacterium; assembly: GCA_964369305.1. Taxonomy (GTDB): domain Bacteria; phylum Bacillota; class Clostridia; order Oscillospirales; family Acutalibacteraceae; genus CAYJFG01. Next base: position 5,869 of record CAYJFG010000066.1, on the reverse strand, counting down.
TGAACTTAAAGAAGAAAGCGAAAAAGAAGAAACACAAGAAGATAACAAAAAATATAAAACTATAGATTTAGGCGAAGACGACGAAATAGACCAAAAAGAAACTTCTTTTGAGAATACGGAAAACGAAAGCTCATTTAGTAGCTTTGAAGAAACAGACAATTAATAATGCGTAATTCGTAATGCGTAATTCGTAATTAAAAGACAAATATATAATTCGTAATTAAAAGACAAATATATAATTCGTAATTAAAAGACAAAAACAGATACCAGTATCCAGAAAAAAAGACAAAAACTTTTTTATTTATAACAAAAATATATTTTATGTCTTTTATAAATAAAAAATCCGTAAGGATTTTCACAATCACTTTTCACTATTCACTATTCACTCTTCACTCTTCACTATTCACTCTTCACTATTCACTCTTCTCTATTCACTATTCTCTACTTAACGTAAAAATCAATTAAGGTTTTTGCGTTTTTTCTTTATAATTTTATTTAGCATTTCCATTGTATAAACCATTATAACCCATAAAACTATCAACATTACAGGGAATAAAGAAATATTTATATATTGTGCTATAAGTCCAAAAAGCGGTGGCATAAATGTAATACCTATATATGCACTTGCCATTTGTATACCTATAACGGCTTGAGAATTTTCCTTGCCAAAGTTAAATGGAGTTGAATGGATAATTGCAGGATATATTGGAGAACAACCGAAACCTATAAGGCTTAGTCCAATTAAAGCGAAAACATCATTTTCAAATGGTATCAAAATTAGCATTATACCTATAAAAATTATACTAGAGCCGTATCTAATAAGCTTTTTATCGCCAAATTTACTAGATATAAAACCGCATAAAAACCTACCTAATGTAATACCTAAATAAAATATAGCACCAAAGCTTGCAGCCGTTTCAGGTGATACGTCTTTATGCTCAACAAGATATGTACTTGCCCATAGTCCAGCAGTTTGTTCTAAAGAACAGTAGCAAAGAAACGAAATTAAAACAAAAATTATACCTTTAATTTTAAATAAGTCCTTAAACTTTATAGGGCGTTTGTCCTCAGGTATTTCGTCTTTTAAATCTTTGCCATTAGCATTTTCAATTTTTCTCCATGTAGGCAAACTCATAAATATAAAGAAAGTGATAACAATTTGAATAATAGATACAATTAAATAAGCGTTATTCCAACCAAAGTTATAAGTTAAACACATACCCATTATATATGGACTTATCGAAACACCAACACCCCAAAATGCGTGTAGCCAGTTCATATGCTTTGATGGAAAATGAAGTGCAACGTAATTATTTAAAGCAGCGTCTACAGCACCAGCGCCTAAACCGTAAGGGATAGCCCACAAACATAAAAATATAAAATCGTTTGAAATAGAAAAACCAAATAAAGCAATAGCTGTTAAAAGAACGCTAAAAGCTGTTACATTTCCTGTAGAGAATTTCTTTGTAAGTCTATCAGATAATAGGCTTGCTAAAATTGTTCCAGCTGATATTATCATAGATACTATACCTGCAAAAGATATATCAACATTTAATTCGTTTGACATTACAGCCCAACCAGAACCTAAGAGGGAATCTGGTAAACCTAGGCTAATAAAAGCAAGATAGATGACTAAAAGTAGGATTGAAAACATAAAAAAATACCTCATAATATTAAAATTTTTGCTATTGACATTATACATACATAAGAGGTAAAAAGCAACAACTTTTTTTGATGAAAAATGGATTTTAAAAACTAAAAAATAGAAGAAAAAGTTTTGTTAATTTATTGTGTATGTATAATATGTATAACTATATTTTGTAAAATTTAAAAACGCAATCACAATATGTATAGTTTTGACGAAAAAAAAGTGTAATTTTTTGTAAATATATAAAAATAATTATCAGACTATGAAGTTAAATCTGTTTTGAATAAAAAAGTTTACCAATTTATGCCAAATTAGTGCTAATAGGGTTGCATTTATTACCAATTTATGGTAAGATTAACTCATCAAATAAATTTTTGGAGGATATGCAATGGAATACAAGATAAAAGCATTAATTACAGAGGATAGTGCAAGTTTTGGACGTGAATTTTTAGATATTTTCGCAAAATATGGAATAGAAATTTTTTTATGTCCAAAAGATGGGATAGTAGTTTTAGAAAAAATTAATACATATAAACCAGATATCGTTTTAATGGATCTGTTTATGACAAGAATTGACGCAATAGGTGTACTGCGATCGTCGCAAAGCACAAAACGTGATTTTAACACAAAATTTGTTGTGCTTTCCTCTTTCGATAGTCCAGTTCTTGAAAAAGAGATTATGAAAAGTGGGGCGTCGTATTTCGTTTTAAGACCATATGAACCTACAAAACTTGCCGAAAATATTATAAGCCTTGTGAAAAATAGCGACAATAGCAATTCAAATATAACTGCTTTTGAACAAAGACAAGTAAATGTTGCTCCTGTTAGTATGGAAGTTAGAGTTACTGAAATTTTACATCAAATAGGAGTTCCTGCACATATAAAAGGATATCACTATCTGCGTGACTCTATTTTAATGTCAATAGAAAGACCAGAAATTATTAACGCTGTTACAAAACAACTTTATCCATCAGTTGCCAAAAAATACGAAACTAGTTCTTCAAGAGTAGAAAGAGCTATTAGACACGCTATTGAAGTTGCATGGGATAGAGGAGATGTTGAGGTTTTAAATTCTTATTTTGGATATACAATCCACAATGGTAGAGGGAAACCAACTAATAGTGAATTTATAGCAATGATTTCTGACAAATTAAGACTTCAACTTAAAAATGCGTCTTGATTAATTCGTAATTAAAAGACAAATAAATAATTCGTAATGCGTAATGCGTAATTCGTAATTAAAAGACAAATAAATAATTCGTGATTTTAAGACAGAAGAAGAAAACATAAGTAGCAAACGCCCTTTATAAATTAAAAAATCCGTAAGGATTTTCACATTCACTTTTCACTATTCACTCTTAATTATTCACTTTTCACTATTCACTCTTAATTATTCACTTTTCGCTGTTCACTCTTCATTATTCACTTTTTACTATTCACACTTTAAACTCTTAAGTTTCTTACGTTTCGGTTGCCCCTATGTGGGCGACCGAAAAATAATATATAAGAAGTATAAAATTATGTTACGACAAAAAATTTAAAAAAAATTAAAAAAACTTTAAAAAAAGGGTTGACATATCAAAATATGTATGGTAAAATAATCAAGCAGTCGAGAGAACTGCAAAATAGTTGGTGTTGATGACGCTGAGGGTACACCTGTTCCCATCCCGAACACAGAAGTTAAGCTCAGTCGTGCTGACAATACTTGGTTGGTGACGACCTGGAAAGATAAGAAGACGCCAACACTATCGAAATAGCCTTCCAATAGGAGGGTTGTTTTTTTTGCGTTTTTTTAGTATAATACAAATAATCCGCTATGTAAAATTTACTTTTTGTTCTTTTTACGTAAATTTAACCTTTTTTATGCAAGATAAATATATTTAAGTGATAATCTATGTATGAAATTTTTCTGAGGAGGAAAATATAAAATGAAATTAAAAAAATTTATGGCAAGTACATTAGCTCTAACGATTTTAGGTAGCTCAGTATTTACTGGAGTATCAGCTTTAGAAATTTCTAGCAGTTATACAGGTGCAGAAAATGGCGAAATTGTAATACTTCACACAAACGACACACATTGCGACATTGAAAACGGTTTTGGTTTTGCAGGTGTTAAAGAGTATAAAGACGATATGGAAAGTCTTTATGGAAACACTAACGTAACTTTAGTAGATGCAGGCGACGCAGTGCAAGGCGGTGCAATTGGTAAATTAACATCTGGTGAAGCTATTATTGACCTTATGAATGAAGTGGGTTACGATATTTTTACTCCAGGAAACCATGAGTTTGACTATCAAATGGAACAATTTTATAAATTAATGAATAGCTTTAACGGTAGTGTAATATCAAGTAACTTTATAGAACTTTCAACAAATAAATCAGTTTACGACGCATACGAGATTGTAAGCTATGGCGATTTTGAGATAGCTTATGTAGGTATAACAACTCCAGAAACATTTACAAAGTCAACACCAGCGTATTTCCAAGATGGAAACGGTAACTTTATTTATAGTTTTAGCGAGGGAAATAATGGGCAAACATTATATAACAATGTTCAAAACTCAGTTGATAAAGCTATAAGCGAAGGTGCGGACTATGTAGTAGCAGTTGCACATTTAGGAGTAGAAGAGGGGTCTAATCCGTATCGCTCAACAGATGTAATAGCAAATACTACAGGTATTGACGTTATAATAGACGGTCACTCTCATACAACTTTAGAAAATGAAATCATTAAAAATAAAAATGGCGAAGACGTAATTTTAAACCAAACAGGCGACAAGTTTGAGAATTTAGGTAAAATTACAATCAACAATAATACAGGCGAAATTACAGCCGAGTTAATCTCAGGCGATGAAGAAACAGGATACACAAAGAAAGACGCAGAGGTTCAATCAAAAGTCGACGAAGTTAATGCAGAATTTGAAGTGCTTCTTAATACTGTAATTGCACACAGCGAAGTAGACCTAGTTGTAAACGATCCCGAAACAGGCGACCGACTAATAAGAAATCAAGAAACAAACTTAGGCGACTTATGTGCAGATGCTTACCGTTCGATGTTAGATGCTGATGTTGCAATTGTAAATGGTGGCGGTATTAGAGCAGATGTTAGTGCAGGCGATATAACTTATGGCGACGTTATAGCAGTTCACCCATGGGGAAACAATGCAATGTCTGTAGAAGTTAGCGGACAAGTTATACTTGACGCTTTAGAAATGGGTGCTAAATCATCTCCTGAAGAGAGTGGCGGATTTATGCAAGTTTCAGGATTGACTTATACTATTAATACAGCAATTCCATCAAGCGTTGTAACAGACGAGCAAGGCGGATTTGTAAAAGTTGATGGTGCATACAGAGTAGGCGAGGTTGTTATTGGCGGAGAACCTATCGATCTTGATAAAATGTACGTTTTAGCTGCACACGACTATATGCTACTGCATTTTGGCGATGGCATGACAATGTTTAAAGATGCTAAAGTTGTAAAACCTATGTTTATGGTGGATAACGAAGTTTTAATGACTTATATACAAGATGATTTAAACGGCGTTGTAACTGATGATTATGCAAATATAGATGGTCAAGGACGTATTAAAATAGTAAACGAAACTATAGAGCCTACAAACCCTACAGAAGAACCGACTAACTCAGCTACAGAGGAAACAAATCCTACACAAACTCCAACAGTGCCAACTTCGCCACAAACAGGCGATGACGGCGGTATGGTGATTATGTTTGCAAGCTTAATGGTTATGTCAATAGGTGTTTTGATAGTTTCAAAAAAGAAAAATAAACAATCATAATAATAACAAAAAATAAAAAAGCTTATAGATAATACTATGAGCTTTTTTTGCGACTAAAATATAAATTTCAAAAAGGGGATTTTACTGTATTTTTTATTTTCTTGTTTTTTAAGTTCGTGACATTGATTTCCATATCCGTCAGTGGGAATATTTGCAAAATATAAACGTGAATAACGTACGTAATACAAATTTTTGGCGTAGGCACAATGTCACGAACTTAAGAAAAAGATAAAAAATGTCAGTTAGCAATATCCAGTCAGCAGAGAAAAAACGCCCTTTAAAAACAAAAAATCCGTTAGGATTTTCACATTCACTTTTCACTATTCACTATTCACTCTTCACTATAAAACCTTAAGTTCGTGACATTGTATATGGAATGCTCCCCTACAAAGATTTGTTAATATTCACCTTAATGCGACAGCTC
>CAYJFG010000065.1:9591-11163 GCA_964369305.1 uncultured Eubacteriales bacterium | reverse complement strand
TGTTAAATTCCAATATAGTGTTTTTAAATTGTCACCATCTGGTATTATTTGTGTTAAATCTACTACGCTGTTTACATCTGTGTTAAATGGTCCAAGCGTTCCATTTAATCCATTTTTTGTAACATAATCAATAAAATATGGTGCTGAAATATTTTGTTTTATTGAACCTATATGAAATGCACCTGTATTAAATTTATAATAAGATATTTCTTGAGGTAGTTCGTTTTCAAAAATGGCTTGTTGTAATATTTGGTTTGAATTATTCTCTATATACATTGTAAAACATATATATTCATCTGGTAAAGTGTAAAGCGGTGCGTAAATTGAAATATCTGCACCATAAACTGGCTGAGATATTTCCACATCATCTATTACAACATCTTGTGCAACATCATCTATACTAAAGCTTGATACTGTTGTAAGTTGTGTTCCAACTTGTACCTCATTTGAAATTCTTGCTTTATAAATAAACTCATACTTTTGACCCTTATAAGATAAAATATTAAAAGTTAAAATATTATTTTGTATTGACCCTGTAATACCATCTTGTGATGTGTCTGCAAATTTGCTTGATACATCGTTACCAACCACTTGATATATAGTATCAAGTAAAATTTCGCTTGAACCTTGACATATTATAGATACATTTTCTATTAAAGCACCTAAGTCACCAAAGTTCTCAAGCGTTACTTTGTAGTAAATTTCACTACCAGCTGCGGGGTCTATTTTAGGCAACACTATTTCACGGCTTAACTCAAACCGTGGTACTAAAACTAGTTGTATTGTTTGGCTATTATCATTTAAAATCTCTTGTGAATTTACTTTTAAAATAGTGTTTAAATTAAAAATTTGTAAATTTGGTGCGTCTGTTTTAAAAGTAACCCCAAGTCCTATTCTTACTGCAATTCCTAAATCTTCGATAGCACCAAACTCAAATATCACTTGTGTGCCACCCTCAACTTCATTTTCAACAACATTTTTTATGGGAGAGCCTATATCTCCTAAATATAAATTTAAATAATCTGGAAAAAACATTTCAATTTGAGCTGACTGTATATCTCCCTGAACTCCATTAAAACTAGCGTTTACAGTATATAAAAAAACTTGCTCTAAATTGCCCTGTGTTCTGTCAACTTGCGTAATTAGACTTGCCATAAAATATCACTTCTTTACTTAAATTATTTACTATTAAAGCCTAAAATCTTCCAATTATATTTTATGCAGACATTATTAAATTGTTAAAGAACTACCACAAACACCATATAAATAGTGTATATTATTAGCGACAATATACCTTGCCACCTTTTGAATTTTGATGTTGCTATAGACGGTATAATTAAAATAAGTGCTATAATTAAATTTACTAAAATATCTATACTTACATTGCTTTTAACCGCTAAATTTCCACCAGATAAAAAAGAGGAAATAGGAATAATAAGTGTTAAATCAATAACATTTGCACCTAATATATTACCTACAGATAGTGATGCTTGCTTTTTAACAATTGCTGAAATTGTTGTTACAAGTTCTGGTAAACACGTTCCAATTGCAACTGCTGTTAAACTTATTATT
>CAYJFG010000065.1:0-9581 GCA_964369305.1 uncultured Eubacteriales bacterium | reverse complement strand
CTTCCCTTTTCAACTAGCAAATTAGAACCTATTACAATAAAAACTGCACCAAAAATAAACTTTAAAGAATTTATTGCTACTTGCTTTTTATGTATATCTACTTTTTCATTTTTTCTATTATCTATTTGAGTTTTTGCACTTCTAATACTATCTACTATATAAAAAACAAATAGCAAAACAAAACCTATATTTGCATAAATTGTAATAGTAGAACTAAGAGAAAATATACCGAGCAGTATTAGTGAAGATAGAAAAAACAAGGATTTCCCTGTAAATTCTTTTCGTTTAATTACAGTTGGCATACATATTACTGCCACTGCAAACACAAGCCCTGTATTTGCCATTACAGACCCTATTCCATTAGCAATTGCCATATCTGTTTTACCTTGATACGCCGCTATTGACGATACAAGTATCTCTGGTAATGTGGTTGCAAAACTTACAATTGTAGCACCTATTAAAAACTTTGGCATTTTACTTACTTTTGCAATCCAGATTGAGGCATCTACAAATATATCACCGCCTTTTATTATTAAACCTAACCCTACTACAAACAAAAAATACATTAAAAAAATGTCCATTTCAACCTCTTATCTTCCTAGATTTTAAAATCTAATTAATATATATGCATACTTATTTTAAAACTTTACAAAAATTACAGTTATTAGCTATCAGCTGTCAGTTCTCAGTTATTAGTGATTAGAATAACATTAAATTCAATATATATTTTATTTACGAATTATTAATCACAAATTATTAAAAAAATCTAATACACTTTCAAAAATCTCTACTACTTTAAATTTTATTTCAAATTGATTTTCATTTTCTACAATTTCCATTTGTTCTTCATCAAGTACATTTTCAAGTTCCTCATTATTTTGAGCTGCTGGCAAACAAACTGGCGGATACATAACACACCACCAATTTTCGCCATTTCCACTACCTATTGTAATTTTTAGTGCATCGTACTTACCTGCTGGCATCATAAAAGTATCGTAAATCCTTGTACTAAAATATTCATAATCAACTTGTACATTTACTTCATAATCATACCCTTTTGACTTTATAAAACTCTTACTAATTTCTTGTATATGTTTAGTGTTACTTTCCACAATTTTAATTGTGTCTTCTTTTGTTTCACTGTTTTTAAATATGTTTTGAGTGTTATTTAGTATATAGTCTCGCAACTCAAGTTTTAAGGTTTGGTCTTCGCCACTATTAGAATTTGCAAGGATATGAAGTCTAAACACCTCATTTGATATCTCTTTACATTCTGCTTGAAAATATACTCCTGATAGTAATAACGATATTATAACTGTTAATGCAATTGGTTTTAAAAATTTTTTCATAAAGAAAACTGTCCTTTCATCTTTAGTAATTTGATTATGGACAGTTACTTTTTATTTATTCAACTATTTTACAACCATAATTTACTGTATGTGCAACAAATACTTCATTATACATATTTTGTAGCACTTCTTTGCACTCTATACATTCTTGTTTACTTTCAAATATTCCATAAATAGCCGAACCGCTACCACTCATACAAGCACCTAACGAATTATTATTTACCATAATATTTTTTACTTCTTCTACTTCTTTTAAGTTCATAATGCTTTCAAAGTCGTTATATAAATTGCTCGCTATTGCTTTAACATCATTATTATAAATGTAGTTTAGCATTTTTTTACTATGGATAAATGTATTTTTATACCCTCTAATATCTGCTTTTTCATATGCTATTTTTGTACTTACATTTATTTGCGGTTTTACTATAACCATATAGAAATTAGTAATATTTTTGATATGCGAAAGTGTTGTTCCAATACCTGTAGCAAGTTTTGTGCCACCTATATAGCAAAACGGAACATCTGCACCAATTTTACTACATAATGTAAGCATTTCATTTGTTGGTACTTCATTATTAAAATAATGATTTAACGCATATAAAACGCCTGCACCGTCTGCACTGCCACCTGCAAGCCCTGCTTGTGATGGTATATTTTTTTCAATATTTATAATAGCACCACAAGTTTTACCTATATGCTCTAAATATAATTTTGCCGCTTTAAACGCTGTATTACTGCTGTCAGTTGGTATATTTTCTTTATTGCAAGTAAGTAAAAATTCGCTTTCGTTTTCATTTACTGTTACACTTATTTTATCGTAAAGTGAAACTGTTTGCATAATCATATCAACGTCATGATATCCGTTTTCACGTCTACCTACAATATCAAGTGTTAAGTTGATTTTTGCATATGCTTTAACTTCTACCATAAATACACCGCCTTATAGTTCTTTTAAAAACTGCTCTATTCTTTTTAACGCTTCCATAATATGATTTATTGAGTAGGAATATGAAACCCTTATGAAACCCTCACCACATTCGCCAAACGCATTACCTGGCACTACTGCTATGCTTTTTTCATTAATGAGTTTCAAGCAAAACTCCTCAGATGTAAGACCTGTACTTTTAATACATGGGAACACATAAAACGCTCCGTATGGTTCAAAGCAAGTAAGACCCATTTTATTAAATGCTGACACTGTAAGACGGCGTCTTTTGTCATATTCATTTTTCATATGTTCTATGTCATCATCACCATTTTTAAGTGCCTCAATAGCTGCATATTGTGCCGTTGTAGGTGCTGACATAATAGCAAATTGATGTAACTTTGTTAATTGTTCAATTATTTTTTCAGGTCCTAACGCATAACCTAAACGCCAACCAGTCATAGCAAAAGATTTTGAAAAACCATTAATTACAACTGTTCTTTCTTTCATTCCATCAATTTCCGCTATTGATACATGACGCTCGTCACCATAAGTAAGCTCGCTGTATATTTCATCTGATAATACAAATAAGTTATGTTTTTTAATTATTGGTGCTAACTGCTGTAAATGTTCTTTACGCATTATTCCACCTGTTGGGTTGTTTGGAAAAGGTAGCACTAATAATTTAGTTTTTGGTGTTATATAGCTTTCCAGTTCCTCTGGCGTTAATCTAAATCCATTTTCCGCTTTAGTTTCAATTACAACTGGTGTTGCACCTGACATTTGAGCAAGTGGAACGTAACAGACAAAACTTGGTTGAGGTATTAAAACTTCGTCGCCTTTTTCAACAAGACATCGCATACATAAGTCTATAGCTTCAGACCCTCCAACAGTTACTACAACTTGCGTATTGCTGTCATACGTTAAATTATATTTTCTTTGATAATAATTAGATATTTCATCTCTTAACTTTATAAAACCTTTGTTAGGTGTATACCATGTTTTGCCGTCTTCTAAAGAGTTTATACCAGCTTGCCTTATGTGCCACGGTGTTTTAAAATCTGGCTCGCCTATACTTAAAGATATAACGTTATCCATTTCGTTTGCTATATCAAAAAACTTACGAATACCTGAGGGTTTTATACTTTTAATATGAGAACTTAACATTAATTCATAATCTATCACACTACAAAACTCCTTTTATCTTCTTCTTTCTTGCTATCGCAAAAAACCATTCCACTTTCTTTATATCTTTTTAATAAGAAATGTGTTGAAGTTGAAAGCACTTGCTCCATAGTAGAAAGTTTTGTTGAAACAAACATAGCAATATCTTGAATAGTTGGAGCTTTTACAAATACTGCAAGGTCATAAGCTCCTGCCATTAAAAAGACATTTTCTACTTCTTCAAATTCCATAACTTTACTTGCTATGTTATCAAATCCGCTCTCTTTTTCTGGTGTAACTTTTAGCTCTATTAAAGCAGTTACATCTGCATCTTTTACTTTTTCCCAATTGATAACAGCTTTATAACCTTTTATTATTTCTGAATTTTCATATCTTTTAATCTCTTCTTCAATAAAATTTTTAGGTTTATCAAGAATTAAAGCCATTTCTTCTGTTGTAAATTTTGAGTTTTCGCTTAAAAGTTTTAATAGTTCTTTCATAAAAATAACCTCCGTTTGTTAATTCATAATTCGTAATTCGTAATTTAAAGACAAGAATTTAAAGTTTTATCTTTTTTCCTAAGTTCGTGCCATTGACTTACGTCTGGTATCCATTTATTAATTATTTTCAAGTTCCTCTATCCATTGACGAACGCTTACGTCGCTAGGCATTCTAAAGTCTGATTTTGTAGAAAGCGAAACAGAACCCACTTTTGGACTATCTGGCATACAAGTTCTTTTAAATTGTTGTGAGAAAAATCTTTTTAAAAATACTATTAACCATTGTTTTATTACACTTTGCTCGTATTCATCTGCAAATGCAATTATTGCAATTCTTAAAATTTTCGATGGCTCAAAACCAAAGCGAACAAAGTAATATATAAAGAAGTCGTGTAGTATATATGGTCCTACTATTTCCTCTGTTTTTTGTGTTATATCGCCGTCTTTTGGCGGTAAAAGTTCTGGGCTTACTGGTGTATTTAAAATATCAATTAAAACTTCTTTTAAAGGTCCACGGCTACTAAGCATTTGATATTTTACTAAATGTCGTACTAAAGTTTTTGGTACTGATGCATTTACTGCATACATAGACATATGGTCGCCGTTGTACGTTGCCCAACCAAGGGCTAATTCCGATAAGTCGCCTGTACCTATTACTATTGCGTTATTTTTATTTGCTAAATCCATAAGCACTTGTGTGCGTTCTCGTGCTTGTGAATTTTCGTATGTTATATCTAAAGTATTTATATCTTGTTTTATATCTTCAAAATGTAAAAGCACTGACTTTTCAATGTCTATTTGCTCAAATGAAACTCCATAAGACTCTGCTAAAACTTGTGCATTGCTTTTTGTCCTTTTTGTAGTTCCAAAGCAAGGCATTGTGTATGTTAAAATGTCTTTTAAGTCATAACCTAATCTTTCAAACGCATTTACGCATACTATAAGTGCAAGTGTTGAATCAAGCCCACCTGAAAGACCTAGAACTACTTTTTTAACACCTATATTTGAAATCCTAGTTGCAAGTCCTACTGCTTGCATTGTAAGAATTTCATAACATCTATCGTCTAAATCTTCCCTTTGTGGTGGCACAAATGGATTTTTTATAATTGTTCTTGTTATAGTTGTTTCTTCTAACTCAACATCAAAATAAACGTGCTTGTAATTGTCGTTTTTCTGTGTAAAAGTAGTCATTTTTCTGCGTTCGCCACAAAGTTTTTGAACATCAATTTCAGTTTCGTTTCTACCGTTTGTATATCTTTTAAGCTCGCTTAAAACTGTTCCATTTTCGCAAATAATATTATGCGAACTAAAAACAACATCTGTTGTAGACTCTCCAAAACCTGCATTAGCATATACATAAGCACATATAAGTTTCGCTGATTGTATTTTAACAAGCGATTTTCTATATTGATGTTTACCTATTATTTCATTACCTGCTGATAAGTTTGCAATTACTGTAGCACCATTTTGACAAAGGTTTATTGACGGAGAATTACAGACCCACAAATCTTCGCAAATTTCAATACCTATTACAAAGTCGTTTAAATTTCTACATTTAAATAATATATTTGGTGTTATTTCGTATTCATTTTCACCTATAAAAACTTTTTCATCAAACTCACCTTTTGTAAAATGTCTAGCTTCGTAAAACTCACTATAATTTGGTAGATTTTTTTTAGGTACTATACCTAATATCTTACCATATTGAAGTACAGCTCCGCAATTGTAAATGCTTGAACCACTTGCAAGTGGTAATCCTACTGCTATTAAAATGCTTTTATCTTTTGTAGCGTCCATAATTTTTAGTAGCGATTTTTTTGCATTTTCAAGTAAAGTTCCTTGCAAAAACAAGTCAAAACAAGTGTATCCTGTTATTGAAAGTTCTGGAAATACAATTAGTTTTACACCGCTTTCATGTGCTTTTAAAACTTCACGTATTATATTATTTGCATTAAAGTCAGTGTCGCCTACTTTTATAACTGGCGTACACGTTGCGACTTTTATATATCCATGTTTCAAATTAAACAACCTTTCAAAATTATTCTAATTCTTCTTTAGTTGGTACATCATATTTTTCTGTATTCTTTTCGCTTCTTATAAATAAAGTTGATAAATCTAGTTTTTTGTCTAAATGCTCGTATCTTGATAAGAACATTGTGCAGTACCCTAGCATAAACCAGAAAAACATCATTCTAAATGTAGCATCGTATAGCATTGTAATATCTACTGCCGCATAAACACAGTAGGCACAAAGAAACGCAAATACATTTGGGAATACAGTGTACATTAAGTCTTTTTCTTCATAAAATAAGCTTTTACAAGTGTGTTTAAATATGTTTAGCGAAAAAGCAATAAACAATATAAAACCTACTATACCTGATGAAACTATTATTGTTAAATATCCGTTGTGAAAATCTGAATAAGCAAGCCCATCTTCAATATACATATCTCCATAATAATTTATGTTTGAATGACCTACGCCAAAAAGCGGGTGATTACCTATTAAAACTGATGATTGTGCTAAAAGTTCAAGTCGTCCACTGTCTATATCACTGTTTTCATGTTGATACGTTGGGCGTGTTGGTTCTTCTACCTCTTCACCGTCTGGTGTGGTAGGTGTTGTTTGACCTCCACTACTTCCCTCTTGCGACGACATTATGTCTGCAACTAAATTAGTAGTGCCTACAAATGCCACTTGAGTTAAACTCCTTACACCTAGTCCAACGCCTGCAATTAGTAGCGATATCAAAACAAAGGAGAAAAAGCGTTTTGATAAGTTTTTTATAGTTAATTCTTCATCACTTCTATATCTAAAGAATTTATAAAGCACTAAAAACACAACATATAAAATCATTAATAATATTGAACCGTTAGAGTCTGACAAAAATAAACTTAAAAGATTAAACGCAATAACGACGTATAAAAACTTTTTATTTGGCACTTTTCTATTAGCGTGTTTAGCAAAATTATCTTTTAATAACATATGGCTTGCTACTACACCTACAACCGAGATAAATCCAACTATATTTGGGTTTTTGTAAAGCCCTGTAAATCTATTTTTATAGATTATTGCAAAGTATTCCATTGTAAATTCAAAATCTTCATTTTTAAAGAAGTCGTAAACAATAACACCTTGAAAGTTTAGCAGTGCTAAAGTAACACCAATTACAGCAAACACAAGTGTACAGACAGCTATTATCCTACAGACCCAGAAAACCTCTTCATGTATTCTTTTTCTATTCCTTTGGGTGTGCATACCATATAATAAAAACAAGCTTATTATTAAATAAACAACGCTTAACATATTTCCTAGGAAATTGGCTTTTATATGTATAAAGCACGTTACTATATAAAGCAGAATAAATAATATTAACCACCTATGATATAGCACTTTAAACATACGTCTATTATAAATATAGTAATACCAAAATAAATATAACGCCCATACTGTTAAAATAGTTCTTGCTATAATTCCTACTACATCAAGTAAAATTACATCTAGTAAAAATAAAGATGTTATAAATAACACTCTAAAAAGCGACATATTGTGTGTTGGGTTTGCTATTCTAATTATTTTAATCACTGCTCCATTCAAGTAAAAATATCTTTTGCTGTTTTAAGCATTAATTTTATATCGTATAAAAACGAAAATTTCTCTATATATTCTAAATTGTATACCATTTTTTGTGGTAATACTATGTTTTTGTAATCTTCATCTACTGTATCTGGATTTTTCAAAAGTTCTGCTTCATCTTTAAATTTAAGGCTAGCTAAAGACGTAACACCAGCTGGCATCAGTAGTGTTGCATACATCTCTTTTGTGTACATATTAACGTACTTTGGTACTTCTGGACGAGTTCCCACAAATGTCATTTGACCTAAAAAAACGTTGAAAATTTGCGGTAATTCATCAAGCCTAAACTTCCTTAACTTTTCACCAGCTTTTGTTATTCTACAGTCGTTTGCACTTGTTACTTTTGCACCGATTTTCTCTGCATTTTCTACCATTGTTCTAAATTTAAATATATAAAACTCTTTATGATACGTTGTAACTCTTTTTTGCAAGAAAAAAACTTTACCTTTTGAGTCCGCTTTAATATAAATTGCTATAATTAAAATTGGAGTTATTAAAAATAGAATTAAAATAGCTGACACAATAATATCAAAAATTCTTTTGATAAATATTGAGCCTTTTCTTTTATCTAGTATATCATAATATTTTTTTACCTCGTCATTTTTAAGACTTTCAGGTAAATAATTCCATTTTTTAAGTATCATGTTTTTCTCCTGTTAAATATTGTTTTTACCTTTAATTACGCATTACGAATTACGAATTAAATCAACTATTTATGCATATGAACTACTAGTTGGTCAAATGGTATATCGATATTATTTTCATCAAATGTATATTTAACTTTTTCTTGCATTTCATAAAACAAGTCCCAGTAATCCTCTTTACTACACCATACTTTAACATCTACTGCTATACTGCTATCATCATGGCTTGAAATACCTATAATAGGTTTAGGGTCTTGCAAAAATTTTTCATTCTTATTAACTAAACCCCATAATAATTCTTTTACAAGTTTTAAATCAGAGTCATACGCTACATTATATTTTAAGTCAAGTCTTCTTGTAGTAAGTGCTGAATAGTTGATTAAATTGTTAGTTGTAATTCTAGCATTTGGTATTATTACTTCCTTATTATCTACAGTTGATAATATTGTATTCATAAGTTCTATTCTTTTTACAGTGCCAGTTAGCCCCTCAAACTCTACAAAATCATCTTTTTTAAACGGTTTATTTATTATAATTAACATACCGCTTGCAAAGTTTGATAAACTATCTTTAAGTGCTAAACTTATTGCAACTGTAGCACCTAATAAAGCTGTTACGATTGACGAAACATCGACACCTAGTTGAGATATAGCCATAATAACTATAAAAATTCTAAGCGTGCCTAATATTATTTGACATAAAAATGATGTTGCTGCCTCTTCTACATTTGCACGTATTAATGCTTTTTTTGATATTTTCATAATTTTTTTAGAAAGCCACCAACCAACAATTACTATTATTGCCGCTATTAAAATTCTAGGGCCTACTTCTAAAATGAACCATAAAAAAGCATCTACAATTATATTCCATATTTGTTGATGCCACGGGATACTTGTTGTGTTTTCCATTACTAATCACCCTTTTTTAATTATTTATAATATAAGATATATCATTAAATTTTATTTCTTTTGCATTTTTTTCAATTGATATATTTACTTTTTGCTCTTCTCCATTATCATAATAGATAACGCCATTATTTATTACTTTTCCGTTTTTGAAATGTCCTGTATATTTATGGTCGGAATATAACATAGTACCTTTACCACACGGCAAACCTTTATCATCTGTTTGCCCTGAATATAGCCCATTGTTGTATGGAATTTCAATAGCAAAAGGCACTACAGCTATATAATTTTTATATGGTGTTCCGTTTAATTTTTCGTCACTATCTAAAGGTTTAATCTCACGAGTTATTATTTTCATACTTTTAAATGGTTTATCAAATTTAAAGATACCCTCAAAAATTTTGTCGCCATATTCTTCAAATGTGCAACCCATACCATCTTTTGTGCCGTTTTTAATATT
>CAYJFG010000064.1:0-11906 GCA_964369305.1 uncultured Eubacteriales bacterium | reverse complement strand
ATATCTATCGTCACGAAAAAATTTAAGCAAGTAACACAAATGTTTTTCCCAATCTTCTATATCTCCATAATCTTGTTCGGCGATAAGTTCTTTTTCTCCACCGTCCCAATTTTTAGTCCAACTTTCATTAGCCCAACTTATACAAAAAGGTATATCGACATCTTTATTTTCAAGCATTTGCTCCATTGGTTTTTCTAATAATTGTTTACCATCTTTAAACCAATAATGATAATAACAAAAACCAAAAACACCATTTTCTTTCGCTAAGTTAGCTTGCCAAATTTTAGTATTATCGTCTAACAAATTATAATAATTATTATTAAGCGGTACTTTAGGTTGTTGATGTCCCTCAAACAATGCTTTTGTCTTTTTTATATTAGTCCATTCAGTAAAACCTTCGCCCCACGCTTTATCATTTTCTGGTATTGCATGAAATTGCGGTAAATAATAAGTAATTACTTTTATTCCTTTGCCATCATTAATTTCTGCCATTTAATCCACCTACCCATTATTACTTTTATTTTAAAACTTGACTTAAGGCATCAATATAACCATGCCCAAACTCTATATCTGGTTCCATATATGAACCTTCGCCCCACTCGTTCCATGCGTTAAGAAATATCAATTTATGTTCGCTTTCCTTATCTTTAACTGCATCTACTGTTTTTTGTACTGCAACCTTAAATTTTTCTGGAGTACTACCGTAATAAACTCTAGCTGCTCTTCCTGCTCGTGGCGACCTATCATGTCCTGGAATTAACTGAGGATAAACATTCTCAAGATAATCTTCTGGAATAATTGAATTTTTAATTATGTCTGTATATTTGTATTTGTCTATCATTGCACCTTGCAGAAACTTTCTTGACACTGCTTTAATAGCTTTTTTTACAATACCTGAAGATTTATACTCGGAATACTTCAATGTATTTGAATTTACTCCATTATATCCTAACTCGAAAAGTTTTTCAAAACGCTCTTTTGTCAAAGTATCTATTTGCTTATAATTTGAGCTATTTATTTTTGGTAATGACTCGCACTTTCCTACAAAATGAATACCCTTTAAACCATTTTCAATGGCTAATTTATTCCATAAGTCAATAAACATTTTAGAATCAGGAATATCAAGAGGAGAAAAAACAAGAAATAGTGGTTTCTCGTCAACTGTTATATATCTTTTATCCTTAAATGCTGGTAAATTATTATAAAAATGATTTTTATAATCTTCTTCTCCTGGATAAAGTTGTTCAAAAATCATAGTATCTTTAGATAGAGACTTACCTTTTTCCCATGTTTTAGTTGTCCAACTATGATTTGCCCAACCTAAACAGAATGGAAAGTCTGGTTTTTCACTGCTTAAAACTTCATTAAAAGGTCTTTCTAATACTCGCTTGCCATTACCAAACCAGTAATGCCAATAACAAAACCCCTCTACTCCAGCTTTTTTTGCAAGTTTTGCTTGTTCTTCTCTAACTTCTGGTAATCTAAGATCATAAAATCCTAAATCAGCTGGTATACGTGGTTGTTTATGTTCTTTGAATAGTGGTTTTGCTTTTGCTACGTTTGTCCACTCAGTAAATCCTTTACCCCAAAATTTATCGTTTTCAGGTATTGGGTGGTATTGAGGTAAGTAATAAGCAATAACTCTTGCTTTCATATGTTTTCTCCTTTTTCCTTTGCAAATATTCCATATTATTTTAATTTGTATATTATTATAATATTTTTATAATCACCGTATATAACCACATATTATTATACACTTTTCAATATGTAGTATATATCTAAAGCTTTGTTGCTATTTAAAATAGTATTTTGAATTATTTTCTACTTAATAATCTTCTTAATTTTTACTTTTAGCTTATATGGTATCATATTTTTAATTCTTGCTTTAATCTTTAATCCCAATTTAAGCCTTACATCAAAAATTTCTTTTGGCGAAATTTCTTTTATGTTGGCGTATATTGTATCTCTTTGTGTGTGTCTTTTTGATGGAAATGCTAGATTTCGGTTTCTTTTTAACGCTTTATCATAATCCGATCTTATAGAAGTTATTTTATCATTAAGTACATTAAACACATCATTTGCTTTTTGTGTATTTAATATAACAACCGATACACCTTTATC
The DNA here is from genome assembly GCA_964369305.1 of uncultured Eubacteriales bacterium. Taxonomy (GTDB): domain Bacteria; phylum Bacillota; class Clostridia; order Oscillospirales; family Acutalibacteraceae; genus CAYJFG01. The sequence goes on along the minus strand of CAYJFG010000064.1, from coordinate 9,785 downwards.
GTCAAAAAATTCAGGATGTACTTTTTCTATTCCCCAATAATCACCTAATGTAATATCGCTTTCTTTATTTTTATTTGCATATTTACAAGTATAACAGCACTCTCTATACGTTTTGCTTTCTAAAAATGCTACATAGTAAGGATCAATAAAAGCACTTTTAAAAGTTGTTTTATTGTTAGTTTTAGCTTTATATGTGAGTCCCCACGGTGCATTCTCTTTAGTTCTAAAATTAAACGAAGTGACATTACCTTTCATTTTATCAGATAACCACATTTTGTATTTTTCAAATAAAAGTGGGCTTGGCACTCCATGACATATTATATCAACCGTTAATAACTTATCGTAATCTTTTTTTAAAAAAGATTTAAGCCCAGCAATTTGACAAGACACACCACTATACAAAACGTATTTATCTTGGTCTAATAAAGTTTTTACTTTTGTAAATGTATCTTTTGTGTTGCTTTGAACATATTTTGAACTATGCAACTTTGATAAATCTTCGATATTATCAATTTGTATATGCTCTGCTACTAAATCTTTAGACCATGCACAACCAAATACATAGCCGTTTTTCTCAAGTATATATCTTGCAAAAATATCAAACATTCCACCAGAGGTACTGTCAAGCAATATTTGTGTATTGTTATTTTTTGCAGCATATACTTTAGGCTCTATTTTTTTTATATTTTCGTCTAGAATAGGGCAGACCTTTACACATATACCACAATCTACACAAGCTTTTTCATTGATGTTAGGAGTTAAAAAACCCTCATTGTCGTCTATCATTTTAATACATTTTTTTGGACATGACTGTTCACAACTTCTACAGCCACAACACTTATTTTTTGATAATAAGTTTATATTGTTCATCTTTTCACTCCTCTTTAATTGCTTTCTTTAGCCAATTTATAGACTTTTGACGTTCAACTTCTATTTTCTGGTGTACAACTTTGTAGTCGATTTTTTTATCAAACATATTAAAATTATCATAAGATTTTAACATTCTATCTTCAAGTCCTGTAAGCTCTAATATACTCATGTTTCTAGTCGCTGTTAGTCCTGGACTAATATTTATAAATTGTGTTCCAAAGTTTATAGCAAAGGCTGTTCCGTGGAATGAATCTGTTATCATATATGTTGCATTTTTAACATAAGACAACCACTGTCCAAGTTCTGGAAGATATTTAAACTTTCCGCCTCTATTGAACTGGTGTAGTAATGGGCTAATCCTAATCAATGGTAAATTTACCTTCTTTGCAAATTGTACTGCATATTTATCCATATTAGGATTACTGTGGATTTGATATACTAATATATATTTACCGCTTATATCTTTGTCAATCATCTTTGACCATTCTGATTTATCTAGTAGCAAGGTTGGATCAAGCACTTGACTTACATTGTTAAAACCTAAACCTGATATAATCTCTAATGCACTTTTTTCTCTAACTGCAATATCGTCGTACTTTTTTAAGTAATTGTCAACACAATTAAGTGTATCCTCTTCAAAAGAAGTTTTACCAAAACTAGCAGCATAAGCTATACATTTTTTATTTTCTACAAATGTAAGAAAATAAGCTTGGTCGAATTTGTCGCCACCAATTGGTCCCCACACTTGGTCACTACCAGTACAAAAAATATCTGCATCTAACTTTTCTTTTTTTAATTGTTCGTAACTTGAAATTTGATTTTTTGATAGTTTAAATTCTTGTTTTCTAAATTTTAGAAATTTTTGCCCCATTATATAATATTCTGGAGCCTTTATACAGTAGTAAAATATTCTTGATAAAAAGTTATTATTCCAATTTGACTTTTTCAACTGTACCTTTGCAACATTACGATGATGCTCGTCAGTTCTAACGTAATCTATTATTTCAGCTTCGCAACCTAATTTTTCAAATGTTTTTTGTGTCGCATATGTTTGAAAAAAAGAGCCGTAATTACTTATTGCATGGCGTGTAATTATTGATATCTTCATTTGTTACCCTCGTATATTTTTAAAGTTTGCTTAGTTATTTTATCCCAGTTATATTTTTTGCAAATGTATCCGCTTGCATTTGTTTTATATTCATTTACCTTTTGTGGATTATCACATAGGTATTGTAGTTTTTCTTTCAAATCTTTTTCGTTTGATTTTTCAAATAAAACTGCTTTATCTTCTACTACTTCGGCAATCTCGCAAATATCGGATCCTAGTACGCAATTGCCATAGCTCATAGCTTCAAGTAAACTAAGTGGCATACCCTCTAAGTCTGACGGCAAAGTGTATATATAAGCATTGCTATAAAGTTCCTCTAATATTCTACCTGATACAAAGTTTGTAAAAATAACCCTGTCATCATCTTGTGAGTTTTTTCTAAGCTCTTTGTAATATTCGCTTGTATCACTTGAACCTCCTGCAATGACAAGTTTTTTATCTGTTTTAACTTCTTTAAACGCATTTATTAAGTAGTGTATACCTTTTTCTGGAACCATTCTACCTAAAAACAAAATATATGAATTTTTTTGCAGTCCATACTGTTCTTTAATCTCCATACAATCTTTATTATCGGGTGCGTTTACACCATTTGGAATGAAAATAGTATCTCTATTATAAGTATCTTTGAAGTAGTCTTTGACATTTTGACTTAAAACAATAATTTCATCAGCATATCGAACAGCGGTTTTTTCTCCAAATTTTATGTATTTGGTAGCAAACCCACCCCACTTACTTCTCTGCCAATCAAGTCCATGAATAGTAGCTATACATCTTTTACGAAATAATTTAGGTATCCACATCATCGCACAAGGACCCTCTGCGTGAAAGTGTACAATATCGCATTTTGAAAAAGCAACTTTAATTGCACCAAAAAAAGACGATGTCATAGCAGCTAGACCTTTAGCATCTATTGTGAATACTTCTTTTATCTTAACATTTTTGTAACTGTTCATCTTTTTTAAGTTGTATTCTTTTCCTGATACATGGTTGCTTTTTCTGTTATAACAAGTAACCTCGTTGCCTAGATTAACCATTCTAACGGAAAGTTCTTCTACTACAACTTCTACACCGCCCTCACGTGATGGTATTCGCTTATGCCCTAGCATGACAATTTTCATTTTGACCCCCAAAAAAGATAAAATAAATTATCAACATTATATCATTGTGATATAAAAGTAATAAGTTTTAATGTTTTATAATAGCTTATGTTAAACTCAATCTTTCGTTTTTATATTAGATACTAAAAAATCATAACTTTTTTCTGCTTTTTTTGATATTATATCATCTACCTTATTGTAATTAATCGCATTTTCAAAAAATATTTCTATGTTAAATTCGTTTTGTATTATTCTGTTTTCAATCTCAAAATCATTTAAAAGAGAATTAACTTTTTTTATTCTACTTTCATTTGTTAAGTAACACGCAAAATTCTTTTTGCTTAATATAGAGAAAACAGTTCCATGAAACGTTCCTGTAAAAACAAACTTTGCTTCTCTAAACATTTGAACCCATTCAAATGGAGATAAATTTACAGTAATATCATCATACATTTTATTACACTCGCCCGCACCATAAATAGCTAAATTTTTCGACTTTGCAAACGCTTTGATGGTGTCTAAATATTGCTTTGGCAGATTATCACAGTAATAAAATAATATATAATCTTTTTTCTTTTCTTGTTTCACTGTCGGAGTACTAAATAAAAATGTAGGATCTAGCACTTCAACCGCATCAACGCACACTATGTTTTTAATCAACTTAGATGTCAACTCATCTCTAGTAGAGAAAGCTGAAAATTTATGCAATCCCTCGGACACGTATGTTGGAATATTATTTTCTGTATTTGATTTACCAACGCTTGGTGCGTAAGTTATTATATTTTTGCAATCTAGTCCATGTGCAAATTTAACTTTTGCTGTACTTTTTTTGTCTTCGTAATTCCATACTTCATCACTACCTATAACAATGGTATCAAACTTTAGATTATTTATTTTATTAGCAGTAAAGCAAATCGGAGTTAAGTTCAAAAATGATTTTCTTGCTTTTTTAAATGTTTTAGGTAATTTTATCTTACTTTTCCACGCACGAAAAGTTTCTTTATTTTTATAAAATCTAAACCAGCCAAGCGTATTAATAACATAATGCTTTGCATTAATATAATTTATTATTACAACTTCGTCATTTGGGTATTGCTTTTTTATCGCCTCTTGCAATGCATAAGCTTGTAAAAATGCACCAAAGTTATTTATATAGTGATGCGTAAGTATTCCTATTTTCATCAATTTTCTCCTAGCAAATTCAAGTAATATTCTTGTAACATTTTTGCTTCATGTTTTATATTATATCCTGATTTTGTTACTATATTTGTCATATCAATTCGTGATATATTTTTAGTTTTATCTAATATTTTTTCAGCCCAATCTAACGGTTTATCAAGAGGTAAAAAAACAGAGGTCCCACTTACATCAACTTCTGTTGTAACTTCGCTTGAAAAAAAACATGGTAAAGACGCTGTTTGTGCCTCTATTCCAACAACTGGCAAACCCTCCCAAATAGACGGTAGCACAAAAGCATCAAAAGCTTGATACCATTCATTAACATTCGCAACATTTCCAAGTAGAAGAGTATACTCCAATAAATTTTTATTCTTTAATTTATCTTTGATTTGTTCCTCTAACTCACCATCACCTAATAAAACAAGCCTAGCTTTTGGCTCAAGTCGGTGAATTTGCTGGAATATATCAATTAAAAAATTATGGTTTTTTTGTTTCATAAACCTACCAACATGGCCTATCAATATATTGTCCTCAAGATTATATTGTTGTCTTAATTTATTTCGTGTTAATTCTTGATATGTAAATTTACCAATATCAATTGCATTTCTTACTAACACATAATTATTTTGAGATACATTTTTATTTCCAAAATAACATCTTGCGGCCTCTACACCACAAGTAAAATTTATATTACATACATTTAGTATTTGTGTTTTGCACAACATTTTCAACGGCCATTTTATATCAAAAGTTATACTAGCACCATGTGCGTGAAAAATTCTGTAAGGTATATTATTTTTTTTCGCAGCATACAAAGAATATACTCCCAACGCACCATTGTGGGCTTCAAGGATTTTCAAGCCCTTATTTTTATCAAAAAGATTTTTCATGTATTTTTGATATTTGAAAAATTTCACTGGATTAAGACCTGGTGTGATGTAAATTTCACCGCCAAGTTTTTTTATTTCTTCATCATATGCCCCTAATTTTGATTTATTGCATAAAAAATCAAATTGTATCTTTTCATGATCCATATGTCTATAGTAATTCATGAGCATAGTCTCTATTCCAGCTCTATCCATATTACTGACAGAATGTAACACTCGTATCATTGTTCCACCTTCACATATTATTAATTTTAAAATTTATATATCGCATGAATAATAATTCAATATTGCCACTGTATACCATATTACAAAGCCGTAAAACGCAAAACTATTTTACTTTTTCCCAATAATACGAAAAATTTTTCTGTTTTATTTTAATAAAAACATAACACTTGCTAATAATTTATTAAACATATATTTATAAAAAGTTTTTGTCATATAACTAACCTTTTAATATGCTTTTTTCGTAAGTTTTTTAGGATAATCAGTTTTTATTTTGGTTTTATCGTTAAAATTTAAAAGTATCTTCTACGCCTACCCATTGTTGGTCTTTGTCAGAAAGGTTTAAAGGTGTACCGTCCTTTAAAGTGTACCCATTAGCACTTGCAGTTCCATTATACTCACCGATAACTCCCCAGTCAATACCGATTGTAGGGTCATTCCAAGCAAGTCCGCCCTCATCACCTGGGTGGTAAAAGTCAGTACATTTGTAACAAAATGTTGCAGTTTCGCTTAATACTAAAAAGCCATGAGCAAAACCTTCTGGAATGTAAAATTGCTTTTTATTTTCAGCAGTTAATTCTACACCAAACCATTTGCCGTAAGTTTCACTGTTTTCTCTTAAATCTACAGCTACATCGAATACAGCACCGTCGATTACTCTTACAAGTTTACCTTGTGGAAATTGTTTTTGAAAGTGAAGTCCACGTAAAACACCTTTTTTGCTCATGCTTTGGTTATCTTGAACAAATACCATATTAAGCCCTGCGTCTTGCATATCTTTTTGATTATAAGTTTCAGTAAAATAACCTCTGTCATCACCGAAAACAGCTGGTTCAATTATGCAAAGTCCATCTATTAAGCATTTTGTTATTGTAAGTTTTCCCATTAAAAATCTATCTCCTTTAAGTATCTTGAAAGTGCATTTTGCCATGTTGGTAACGGACTAAATCCATTTTCTACTAATTTATTTTTACACAGTCTACTGTTAAATGGTCTTACTGCTTTTGAAATTCCATATTCAGCAGTAGTTACTGGTTTTACATTTGTAGTATAATTTGCCTCTTTAAATATTTCAACTGCAAAGTCGTACCATGAGATATAGCCACCCTCATTAGTTGCATGGTAATAACCGTATTTTTCACTTTGTGCCATATCGCATAACAATTTTGCTAAGTCAAAAGTATATGTTGGAGTTCCTATTTGGTCGTTTACTACAGTTAAAGTATCGTACTTTTTGCCTACGTTAAGCATTGTTTTTATAAAATTATTGCCATTGACACCAAAAACCCATGCTATACGAACGATGAAGTATTTATCAAGTAAGCTTGACACCATTTGTTCGCCTTGTAATTTTGTTTTACCATAAACACATAAAGGTTCATAGTCTTTACAATCTTCAGCCCATGGGGTAGTGCCTTGCCCATTAAATACGTAATCAGTGCTTATATAAATCATTTTACAGTCAATTTCTTTGCAAACTAACGCTATATTTTCAGTAGCAGTTACATTTACAGCATACACTTTTTCTTTGTTTTCTTCATCTTCGGCAGCATCAACGGCTGTCCATGCGGCACAATGAATAACTACATCAGGGTTAATATCCTTTATAACTTCTTGTGTACGCTCTTTATCTGTAATATCAAGTTGCACATAATTTTCTTTATCTTCTTGTAAAATATCACTACCTATAACTTGATGACCACGGCTTATTAGTTCGTTTACAACGTCATAGCCGAGTTGTCCTTTTACTCCTGTTACAAAAGCTTTCATTTATTTATCACCATACATTTTATCATAATAGTTTTGGTACTCTCCACTTACGATAGTTTCCCACCATTCTTTGTTGTCTAAGTACCATTTGATTGTTTTTTCAATACCGTCTACAAATTTTGTTTCAGGTAACCAGCCTAATTCGTTGTGTATTTTTGTAGGGTCAATAGCATAACGCATATCATGCCCTTGTCTATCTTTTACATATGTGATTAAGCTTTCTGGTTTATCAAGTGCTTTACATATAATTTTTACTATATCAATGTTTTTCATTTCGTTATGTCCGCCGATGTTGTAAACCTCTCCTACTTTTCCGTTATGGATTATTAGGTCTATAGCTTTACAATGATCCTCAACATATAACCAGTCACGCACATTTATACCCTCGCCATATACTGGCAGAGGTTTGTCGTTTAAAGCGTTAGCTATCATTAGCGGAATTAATTTTTCTGGGAAATGATATGGACCGTAGTTGTTTGAGCATCTTGAAATAGTTATTGGTAAACCAAATGTTCTATTGTATGCTTGAACTAATAAGTCTGCTCCTGCTTTTGATGAGCTATATGGCGAACTTGTGTGTATTGGTGTTTCTTCAGTAAAGAAAAGTTCTGGCTTGTCAAGTGGTAAATCACCGTAAACTTCATCAGTTGATACTTGATGATATCTATCAATACCATATTTTCTACAAGCATCCATTAAAACTTGTGTACCTATTATATTTGTTTCAAGGAAAATACCTGGATTTTCGATTGATCTGTCAACATGGCTTTCTGCTGCAAAGTTTACAACCATGTTTGGTTTTTCTTCTATAAATAATTTATCTATTGCATCTCTGTCGCATATATCTGCTTTTACAAACCTAAAATTTGGTTTATCCATAACATCTTTGAGTGTTGATAAATTACCTGCATATGTTAGCTTGTCAAGACAAACTATTCTATATTCTGGGTATTTATTTAACATATGAAATACAAAATTTGAACCTATAAACCCAGCTCCGCCTGTTACGATAATTGTCATCTTAAACCCTCCAAATATTTCCCATCAATTACATCTTTTAAATATTGTCCGTATTGATTTTTCTTTAATATCTCGTACGCTTTCATTATTTCGTCTTTTGAAATCCAACCATTTAAGTAAGCTATTTCTTCAAGGCAAGCTATTTTTCTATGTTGGTGATCTTCAATTGTTTTAACAAAGTTTGTAGCTTCAACTAAACTTTCATGAGTTCCTGTATCAAGCCATGTAAATCCTTGTCCTAACAGTTCAACGTTTAAATTGTTATTTTCAAGATAAATTCTGTTTAAATCTGTTATTTCAAGTTCGCCTCTTGCTGAAGGATTTAAGTTTTTAGCATACTCAACTACTTTATTATCATAGAAGTATAAACCTGTTACACAGTAATTACTTTTTGGTTTTTCTGGTTTTTCTTCTATAGAAATTGCAACGTTATTTTCATCAAACTCTACTATGCCAAATCTTTCTGGATCATCTACATAGTACCCAAAAACAGTAGCACCTTTTCCAGTTTCTGCATTATCTACGGCTTTCTTTAATCTCTTATTAAGCCCTTGTCCTGCAAAAATATTGTCGCCTAAAACCATAGCAACATTGTCATCACCTATAAATTTTTCGCCTATAACAAATGCTTGTGCAAGCCCATCTGGGCTTGGTTGCACTTCATATTGAAGATTAAGACCAAACTGAGAGCCATTACCTAGAAGTTCTTCAAATCTTGGTGTGTCTTGTGGTGTTGATATAATTAATATATCCCTAATTCCTGCGTTCATTAAAACTGACATTGGATAATAAATCATCGGTTTATCATAAATTGGCAAAAGCTGTTTTGATGTCACTTTTGTTAGTGGATATAGCCTTGTGCCTGAACCGCCTGCTAATATTATACCTTTCATAATTTTAGTCCCTCCTAAAAATATCTCTTGTGTAAACTTTATCTATAACATCATTAAGTGATGTTTCGTACCTATTGGCAATTATTGCGTCGCACATTGATTTAAATTCTTCTAAATCGTTTACTACTTTGCTACCGAAGAAAGTTGAGCCATTTTCAAGCGTTGGTTCAAAAATTACAACAGTAACACCTTTTGCTTTTATTCTTTTCATATATACCTTGAATTGAACTTTGACGGAAATTATCGCTATTAGCTTTCATTGTTAATCTAAATATGCCAATTACAATTTCTTTTTCTCTTTGCTCATCAAATTGACTGCTACCCTCATATGCTCCTGCAAGCATTAATACTTTATCTGCAATAAAATCTTTTCTTGTTCTATTGCTTTCAACAATAGCTTCAATCATATTTTGTGGTACATCTTGATAATTTGCAAGTAGCTGTTTTGTATCCTTTGGTAAACAGTAGCCACCGTAGCCAAAACTAGGATTATTGTAATAATCACCAATTCGAGGATCAAGGCTTATACCTTTAATTATTTCGTCTGTTTTACCATATTTTAAGCTGAAATAAAAGCTTGAATTAGCCATATTAACATAAAAATATGGAAAACTGAATAATTTACAAATTAACATTATAATTATAACAGTTAAACCGCTACTTTTCAAGTTTTTTTTCAGAAAGGTTTCTACTCCAATTATCGTAATGGATTTGGAAAAGCTAATTGAAGTTTTGCACC
>CAYJFG010000063.1:8806-12191 GCA_964369305.1 uncultured Eubacteriales bacterium | reverse complement strand
TTATACTAAACACATGGAGTGATACTATATGGGTGACGCTTGTCGAAAATGCTACTGTGCATAAAGACAATACTATAACTTTTAAATTTAATAACGGAACTGAAATAACTGTTCAGGGATAAAAGCTTAAAATAAAAACAACTTAAAGAGGTTGTTCAAAGTGTGGAGTGTGGAATTTGGAGTGTAAAGTGTTGGAATTTAATTTGTAATTAATGATGAATGTTAAAACGCTTGCAAACTTTAATTGCATAATAAATGAATTTTGTATAAAGTTTTTTTTTAAATTTCTGGAAACTGGACACTGGTATCTATTTTAATATTTTTGCATAATTTAATTTTTGAATTAATGAATAATTAAATTATGCACACATTTATAGAATAATTAAAAAGTGCAACTAAAAAATCAAAAAAGGCAAAATCGAAGCTTTGCTTTCGCTTAGATTTTGCCTAAATAATTAAATTGTGCTTTAAAAATGCCGATATAAAGGCACTTTCGGATAAAAAAATGAACACCCATTAAAATACTAATTGTATTAAAATAGGTGTTCTTTTATGGTACGGGTGAAGGGACTTGAACCCCCACGGTCGCCCACCAGAACCTAAATCTGGCGCGTCTGCCAATTTCGCCACACCCGCAAGTACTAGAGTATTATATCATGTATAAACGCTAATGTCAATATGTTTTTGCAAAAAAATCTAAAAAAATAAAATTTGTCGTAATGCATAAAAACAAGTCATCAGTTTTGTTAGTAATTATATTTTCACAACAAAAAACAACCTAACTTCAATTGCAAGTAGTTTATATCTAGTAGTTAATGCACACTTGAAGTTTTCACTTGTATTTATTGCTAATGTTAAACAGGTCGTCGACAGCCGATCCATTGCCATACATCTGTTTTCTAAAAACGGAAAATTATAAATATCAAAAGGTACTAAAACAGTTTTAAATCAAACATTTACAAAGCTTACGACAAATATTCAGACACCACATTAGTTCATCTGTAATAGTTACAAATAAAAAAATTTTTCATTAATATGATAATTTAATAAGCGTTAAAAGTTAAAATATAAAATTTTTCATCTTATAAACTTAGTTTCAAAAGGGGTTGTTACATTAAATATTAATATCACTAAACTTCTCAGGTTTTGCAAAGTAGTATCCTTGAGAAAAATCGACGCCGTATTCCATAATAACATTTTGGATATCTTCATTTTCCACAAATTCGGCTACAATTTTTGAATTTATAAGTTTAGCCATATAACAAATAGATTCTAAAATCAGTCTACTATCATTATTAGTAGCTAAATGCTTTATAATGTCGCCATCAACTTTTATAACATCTGGTTTTAATGATACTATAGAGGAATATGTGGCATACCCTACTCCAAAGTCATCAACAGCAATTTTGCAACCCAAACTTTTAACATCTTGTAAAAAGTTTTTTAGTTGCGTATTATTGTTGTAATTTTCTGTTTCTACAAATTCAATAACTATTTGCGATGGGTTTGGATGTTTTTTTATTCTCTCAATAAACCACTGTACAAACTCTTGCGATTGTATATCGTATAGTGATATATTAAGCCCTAAGTCGCAATCTATATTTTCAAAATCTCTCATAGATTTATCCATCATAATTTTGCTAAGAGGCAAATACAGTTTTAACTTTTTAGCAGCATCTAAAAATACACCTGGCGGACAAAGGTTTCCCTCTTGATCGTACACTCTCATTAAAGCTTCATACTTTGTGATTTTTTCCAGTTTATTATTATAAATACCTTGATAAAACGGTACTACTTTATCGTTTGTAATTGCATAATTTAAAAGTTCAAACATTTTTACGTATTTTGTTTCTTCAGCTAAAAGTCTTTCTCTTTCGTCTGTAGCTACAATAAAATTTATTTGAGAGCTTTTATTTAAATAATATGCACTTTTAGCTTTATCGACTAAATTATCACCAAAAGCCACAACAAAACGTGATACGCCACCTTTTTCAGTTTGCTTAGCTGTTGATAATTCGTATTGCTCATGAAAAAATTTTGACAACTTTAAAAACTCTTCGTCGCTTATAGAATCGTTTGCAACTGACATAAAATGTTTATATGTATTAATATAAACATAAATTACATTGTCAAGCCCCATTTGTCTATAACCCTCGTTACCTCGTGCTAAAATCTCGGTGCAAGTTTTATAATACTGCTCCTCTCCAAAGGTAGCAATCATCATATCTGCATTCATAACTTCTGTCATGCAAATTTTACTAAATTTCATCTCTTCTAAATCTTTAAGGTATTGCTCAAAACTTAAAACATTAAATCTATGATCAAATAACTTTTCACGATTTTGATTAGTATTCATTTTTATTTTCCTTTCGCAATGTCCTACATCACTAAAAATAGCTTTTATTAATTATTATATTCCACTCTTTATAATAATTTACTTTTTTCTAAAAAAACAAGTATAAACGTAATGTTTATACTTGTTTTTATGGTTGCGGGAGCCGGATTTGAACCGACGGCCTTCGGGTTATGAGCCCGACGAGCTACCAAACTGCTCCATCCCGCGATATATTAAACGGCAAACACGTTTACCGCTTAACTAGTATAACATCAAAATACATATTTGTCAATATCTTTTTTACTATTTTTTAATTAAATTCCTACTATTGTGTTTACGAATGGTATTAATAGCTTAGTTATTTTTTTTGATTTTAAAAACATATATAAAAACATCTTATCTGGAAATGAATTATTATTTTTAAATATATGTTCTTTATTTTCTTTCAACTTGCCCAACACATACATATAGGATTTATTTCTTTTTTTGACGTATGTATATGGTACTCTTACTAAAAATAGTCTAATACTTTTAAGTTGTGCCGTTTTGATATTAATTTTTATATCGTCGCCAAACCTTTTTAATAGATTTTTTTCCATGTCGAATGTAACTTTTACCATGTCATAATTATATTTTTCATTAAATCCACCAGTAGTGCTTTCTTCTCTAGCTGTATAATAGTAAAGTACATTTTCAACAAACACCATGGTTGTGTCTTCTTTTAAAATTTCTAAATCAAACACAAGATCTTCTGCATAAATATTACCTACAAACCTTAAATCCCCTATTACTTCTTTTTTATATAGCTTATCCCAAATTACACCTAAAAATTTATTATCAAGTAATTTTTCTGCATACTCACGCCCACTATATTTTTTATTGAAATCTGGTTTTTCAAAGTAATGTGCTGTTCTTTTTATTACGTTTCCCTGTTCGTCGACGTCATCAAATAAGTAACCTACCATATCAACATCTTTTTTTACTATTTCATCGTGTAAAATTTGATACATATTTTTATTGATATAATCGTCACTATCAACAAAACTTATA
>CAYJFG010000063.1:2422-8796 GCA_964369305.1 uncultured Eubacteriales bacterium | reverse complement strand
CTTTTTCAGCCCATTTATCACATATTTCTGGACATTTATCTGGGGACCCGTCGTCTATTAATATTATCTCTAAATCTTTATATGTTTGCTCTACTATACTTTTTATACACCTATCTAAATACAACTCCACTTTATAAATTGGAACAATTACGCTAATCATGATAACCTCACCTCACCCATTCTACTATTCATTATTAGCTTGTTATAGCATTAAGTACAATTAATAATCTTTTTGTTCCTCTGTTAGAAATTAAAAATAAATATAAAAACATTTTATCGGCAAATGTATTATAGCCTTTAAAAATATATTTTTTATTCTCTTTTAATCTATTAACTACATACTGAAAAACTTCATTTTTTTGCTTTACATACTCATATGGTGCTTTATTCAGAAAAAACCTAATTGCCGTAAGTTGTGAAGTTTTTAAGTTTAATATTATATCATCACCAAAATTATTTAAAAGCATCTGCTCTAAATCAAATAAATTTTTTACTACATCATAGTAGTATTTTTCTTTAAAGTCACCTTTACTACCACCTGTTATACTGTCGCTTCGAGAAGTATAATAAGCTAATGCATCTTCTACAAAACATATAGAAATATCTTTACAGCATAATTCTAAATTAAAGAGCAAGTCCTCTGCTGTTGCATTAACTGTAAATTTAACATCACCTATTACATCTCTTTTATAAAGCTTATCCCATGCTACAGGCATTGACTCACCATTTAGAACTCTTAAAGTATATTCTTTACCTGTATATTTTTTGTTATAATCAGGCTTTTTAAGAAAATCGGCTACTCTGCTTATTGTGTTGCCTTTTTCGTCTACATCTATATGTCTTCCGCATACAATATCAGCGTTTGTTTCTTGCATTTTATTGTAAAGTGTTTTATACATATCTAAGTCTATATAGTCGTCGCTATCAAGAAACGCAATATAATCACCACTTGCCTCTTCCATTCCTGCATTCCTAGCGTCACTCAGTCCGCCATTTTTTTTATGTACTACTTTTATTCTGTTGTCTTTTTTTGCCCAATCTTCGCACATTTGAGGACATTTGTCTGGTGAACCGTCATCTACTAAGATTATTTCTAAATCTTTATACGTTTGATTTACTAAACAAGTTAAACATCTGTCTAAAAACTGCTCTACTTTATACACTGGGACTATTACACTTATCATTATTTCACTTCCTTAATTTGATTAGCTTTTTTAGGTGCTATTACTAAAACACTTATTAATTTTTCATACCTAACGTTTTTCTCCAGATAAAACTTACAAAATCAAATGAATATTTTGTAAATCTCTTACTGATAAAGAATGTTATTAGAAAAGCTTTGTCAAACAAATTATTGTGATTTTTTGTTAATATGTATTTTCTATTTTCTTTTAATTTTTTATAAACATACCAATAAGAGTATCTCCTCGTTTTTATATATTTATATGGCATACGAGCTAAGAACAGTCTTATAGCTTTAAACTGTGCTGTTTTAATGCTTATATCTATATCTTCTCCGAATTTTTCTTTTAAAAATTCTTCTGCATTAAATACATTCATTACTTGATCTAAATTAAACGCCTCGTTAAAACCATCTGTTATACTTTTTTCTCTTGCAGTATAAAATAATAGTTCATCTTCTATAAAATACACTGAAAGCTCTTTATACGCTATAGTTAAAAGAAAAAAATAATCTTCTGAATATATATCTTTTTTAAAGTATTTTTCCTCAATCACTTTTCTTTTATATAATTTATTCCATGCAACTGGCATAGATTTACTCTCAAGCAATGCTACTAAAAAATCTCTGCCTTTATAAACTTGATTGTAATTTGGCTCATCAAAGAATTTTACTGTTCTGTCTATTCTTTCGCCTTTTTCATTTACATCTACATATTTGCAACAAATAATGTCAACATCTTGTTTCATCATTTCTTCGTGCAATCTCATATAAATATTTGTGTCTACATAATCGTCGCTATCAACAAAGGCAATATACTCTCCTGTACTTACCTCTAATCCTGCATTTCTAGCGTCGCTCAAGCCGCCATTTTTCTTATGAACAACTTTAATTCTTTTATCTTTTTTTGCCCAAGCTTCGCACATATCTGGACATTTATCTGGCGAACCATCATTTACCAATATAATTTCCAAATCGGTATATGTTTGTTCAACGATACTTTTTACACATCTGTCTAAAAACTCCTCAACTTTATAGACAGGCACTATTACGCTAATCACTAGATATCACCCTTTTTCTTTTAAGTACCCTTTTTTTTCAAATCACGCTTTCTTTCTTTTTTTCATCATTGATACAAGAAAGTCAAATAAAGTTTTTGTAAACCATTTTGATATAAAGAACATACTCAAAAACGCTTTATCAAAATTATTATTATTATTTTTCTTTAATATATATTTTTTATTTTCTTTTAGTTTTGCATACACATATTTATAAGACTCAGCTTTATTTCTAATATAGCTATACGGCATACGTGCTAAAAACAACCTTATAGCTTTAAACTGTGCCGTTTTCAAACTTACTTCTATATCGTCGCCAAACCTGTTCATTAAAAGTTTTTCAACTGAAAACACATTTTTAACTTGGTCTAAGTTGTAACCCTCTTTAAATCCGCCTGTAATACTATCTTCACGAGCAGTATAATAATATAAAGTATCTGTAATGAAAACTATGGACATTTCTTCATACGCTATATGCAGTAAAAATAGGTAATCTTCCGAATATGTATTATGTTTAAAATAATATTCATCAACTACGTTTTTCTTAAAAAGTTTATTCCAAACAACAGGCATTGACCTATTTTCAAGCAATGCGTGTACAAAATCTCTATCTTTATAAATTACATTATAATTAGGTTCGTCAAAAAAACCAGCTGTCCTTGATATAACCTCTCCATCTTCGTTGACATCAACATATTTACAACACACAACGTCAGCATCGCTTTTTTCCATTTCTTGCATTAGTATCTTATACATATCTTCATGGATATAGTCGTCACTATCTACAAAACCTACATAATCACCTGTAGCTAAATCCATACCTGCGTTTCGAGCCTCGCTGATACCGCCATTTTCTTTATGCAAAACTTTAATTCTGTTATCTTTTTTTGCCCAAACTTCGCACATTTCTGGGCATCTATCTGGCGACCCATCATCAACCAGTATTATTTCTATATCTTTATATGTTTGATTTACAATACTTTCAATGCATTTATCTAAATATTTTTCAACCTTATAAATCGGAACTATTATACTTACCATTTTATCACCTAATTTCATCTTTTATAAAAACATTTTTCTTAGCACTGCTGTAATCATTTTAGTAAAACGTTTTGATATTAAAAACATCATGAGTATTCCTTTTATAGAGATACCGGTATTTGTTTTCATTATAAATTTTCTGTTTTCTTTTAATTTTGCAAATGTATATTTATATGAATCATTACCATTTTTAATGTAATTATATGGCATTTTAGTTAATAAAGATGCTATAGATCTTAGTTGTGCTATTTTTGCGTCTTCCTCAACATTTTTAAACTTACTATTCAGAAGATTGCTTGCCTCGAATACATTTTTTATTCTATCACAGTAGAATTTTTCATTAAATCCTGCCGTTATGCTGTTTTGTCTTGTAGTATAGTAGTATAATTTATCTTTTATAAACATCATTTTACTATCACTATTTATTATTGTAGTTATAAATACAATTTCTTCTGATGTAATACCAACTTGAAAACGAGTATCTCCTATAAGTTCTCTTTTATAAAGTTTATCCCACACTAAAGTCATGGCTAAATCTCTAAATATAAGCGGTGCGTACTGCTCCCCTGTATATACTTCGTCATATTTTAACTCAACACCTTTAAAGACATTTCTGTTAAATTCTTTGCCGTTTTCGTCAACATCTTGATACGAAACACACACCATATCAACTTGTGCTTTTGTAATTTCTTCATGTAAACGTGTATATAGATTTTCATTTACAAAGTCGTCACTATCTACAAATGATATATATTTACCTTTGCATATATCAATACCGCTATTTCTAGCAGCACTAACACCACCATTTTTTTTATGAATAACTTTTATTCTACTATCTTTTGCAGCAAGTTCGTCGCAAATTTTTGGGCTATTGTCTGTAGATTCGTCATCTACTAAAATTATTTCCAACTCTTTATATGTTTGATTTGTTAGAGAATTTACACATCTTTCTAAAAAATCTGCTGTATTGTAGATAGGTACTATAACGCTTATTAAATCCATATTATCACCACTTTTTACTCCGTAATATCCATTATATATGTTTTTGTAAACTGTTCTATGCTCATTGGTCTGCCAAAATAATAGCCTTGACCCTTTTTGCAATTCATATTTTTTATAATTTTTGATTGTTCCTCTGTTTCAACGCCCTCTGCTATTGAAGTTACTGTGTCTAAATTTTCGCACATATCAACAGCTACTTTTGTAATTGTCTTTGATTTTGGATTTTGCTCTAAATTTTTTATAATGCTTTTATCAATTTTAATTTCGTCAAAATCAACAGCATTTACAATATCAAAATTTGAGAACCCTGAGCCAAAATCATCTAGAGAAATTGAAAAACCGTTTTGTGAATACTCTTTAATTAAGTCAGCAAGTTTTCTTTCATCAAATGTCCTTATACTCTCTGTAATTTCAATCATTATTCTATTTGGTTTTATTTTATAATTCTCACAAATTTTTAAAAGTTTTTTAAGTGTATCATCATCAAAAATAGTTTGTTTTGAGAAATTTACTGCCACCTTAAATGTTTCATTAAGCCCCATTGAAATCCAGTTTTTCAAAGTTTTACAAATTTCTTCAAAAACAAAATAATCAAGATGTGCTATTATTCCTTCTTTTTCATATTCTGGAATAAATGTGTTAGGCAACAAAACTTGTGAGTTATCATCTATTTTTCTAACTAAAGCCTCTGCACTGTACACTTCATCTTTTTCAAAATCTATTTGAGGTTGTAACCATACTGTAAAATTCCCATTATTAATATCTTGTTTTAATTTTTTATAATGAGCTGTGTTGTATTTTTGCGTACTTCCTTGTGCTTTTTTAAATTTTGCTTTTTCTGTATACATATATTGTTCTGCTTCTTCCATTTGAGCAATAAAACTATCATTTTCGCCTTTTTTGCTCCAATTTGCTCCTACAGAAGCGTGCAGTTTTTTTTCATTCTCAATAAGTGTACGCAGTTCTTCTATTTTACTTTCAAACAACTCTTTTTCTACATTTTTCCAAACTATTACAAATTCATCTCCACCAATACGGTAAGACTTACTAGCACATACTTTTTTAAGTACTTTAGCCATATTTAAAATTAATTCGTCACCAAATTTATGACCATACGTATCATTAACTTTTTTAAGTCCGTCAATATCTACATATGCAATTCCTAAACTTTCGTAACCGTCATTTTCTAGACTTTCAAGTTCTAGATTGTAAGAATATCTATTTTTCAACTTAGTTAAAGCATCTTTAGTGCTTATAACATTAAGTTTGTCAATCATTTTATGTTTTTCTAAAAAGTTTACAATAAATTTTGTACTAGCTCGTATAAAAGATTTATTGTGGCAGTTTTCAGCAGGATTATCAATACCTATAAATCCTATTGCATTTGAGTTTGCATCTCTTAAAGGTGCAGTTATCAGCGACACTATCCCTTGAGCTTGCAGTGTTACATATTCTTCAGAAGTTTGGTCTACTTCTTTGTCAAGTGTGTTTATGTAAAACTCTCCAACTTCCTCGTATTTATCAAACCAACGCTGAACAACTCTCATTTCCACATCTTGTAACATATGAATTGCTGGTTCTATACCCTCTTTGCACCATTCATAAGTATTGTCGATAAACACGCCGTTTGGTTGTTTTTCAAAAACATAAGCTCTATCTGCCTTATAAAAGTCACCCATTATAGATAAAAGCTCCATCAGTGGCTCATCATATAATTTAGTAGAGTGTAAAGTTTCAATACATTTAAGCAAAACATCTTGTTCTTCTAGCTTTTTTTCTATGTCTTTTTGCATTTCTATTTGCGGAGTTATATCTGTGGCAATTTCAATTCTTAACTTTCTGCCCTCATACACTCCTAATCTATCAGTTAATAAAAAGTGTCTTGCTATTATTGGATTAAAATATTGCCATTTATACGCTTCTTCACCTTGTATTAAATGGTTTGTGCAAAACTCACAAGGCTCATTTTTCCCTTGTAAAACTTCGTAACACTTTCTTCCTCTATATTCATCGTCGCTTTGAAATCCGAAAGCTTGTTTACCTATTTTATTTAAATAGTATAATTCGTATGTTTCAACGTCTGAAACGTATAC
>CAYJFG010000063.1:541-2411 GCA_964369305.1 uncultured Eubacteriales bacterium | reverse complement strand
TATTATCGGTTACAAATTCTGATATGTTTTTAAAATCCATAATAACAGCTCCCTACTATTTTACATTATTATCTAAATATACCTTAAATACTGGGTAGCACATAAAATAAGTTAAACCTATTAAATACTTACGATTGTGTTTTAAGCAATATAAACAATATTTATAAAGCATTTTTTGCGGTAGCGAATCTAATACATCTAAATACTTGCTAGCATTTTCGGCGTTTACTATATTTTTATACGCATTAGATAGCGTATATTCTTCTGTTCTTTTTATTAATCTTTTTATTGATAACCCCTCATATGGAATGTTTTTTATAAGACCATAACAAAAAACACGCATTGTAAGAGGCACTAGTAAATTCATATTTTCTTCGTAAATATTGTTTTTTACTAAAAAATCGTAAAAATTATTTATAGTTCTCATTGTCTTTTTTGCAATGTCTGGGTCATCTTTTCTTGTGGTGGATTCAAACCTTACATCAAACCTATAAGAAGGTTCTTCTGTGTAGTAATATCTTGGATTACAAATCATAATTTTTACATTATAAATAAAGTCTTCCATAAATACTTTTCTCTCTTCGTCGAATTTAATATTATGTTTTTCTAAAAAATCTTGCCTGTATAGTTTATTCCAAACATAACCAAAAACGCTTTTATCTTTTAATTTATCATATCTATCTACTACTTCCTTAGTGCCTTTCATCGACACTTCGCCAGATGAAATATCACCAGAAATTAAAATTTCGTCTTTTTCTTCTCTTCTCATATAAGTAGAACATACTACATCATAATTACCATGTTCTGCTATTTCTAACATATTGATTAAACCATCTAATATTATCAAGTCGTCAACATCAATATACATAACATATTTACCTTTTATATGATTTCGACCAATATTACGAGCCACACCTTGACCGTTGTTTTTAGTATGTATAGCAGTTATTCTATCGTTTTCGCTTGCAAGTCTATCACATACTTCTTTAGTTCCATCTTCTGAACCGTCGTTTATTAAAATTATTTCATAATTATATTTATTATTATTCACTATAGAATTAACACAAGGCTCAACACAATGACCTGCATTAAATATTGGAATTACAACGCTTAATAATACATCACTCATACTGTTTCTCCCTTTAACCTCTTCGCCAATTTATATGCCAAAAAGCACAACCCATAAAATGCATTTACAACAGCTAAACAAACAATTACTTTTAAAACAAAACCTATCATCTCATCTGCAACAACCATAGATACAAAGTAACTAGTTGTAATTACACAAATAAAAGCACTTAAAATGGCTAAAATTTGATAAATCACTTCATATCTCATGCTTTTATCAAAATTTTTAAACAATATTTTCGCGTCGTATACATAAGATACGGCAAGACATGATATTATTGTTGCTACAAGTATTCCGTCTAACTGGAAAAATGCTCCTAAAATTGCAGACAATATTAAATTCACTATACCCCTAATTATATAAAGCTTACTTATTTTATCAAATAGTCCAGTAGCGTTTCTATATGATGTTGTTATAGTTCGCATACCGTAAATAAATATGTTAAGAGTAACTAAAATTACAATATTTTGAGGAAGTATTGCATCTTCGCCCATCCATATGATTATAAAATCTTGAATTAAGCAATAAAAACAAGCTGCACAAAATCCGTTTATCCATACATTTATCAAAGCATTTTTCCAATAATGGTTAAATACCTCTTCTTTGCTTGTAGTTACAATTAAGTTTCCAATTTTTCCTGTTAAAGCTACAAAATACATTCCTAGTATATTTACAACACCTGTGTATACAAATAAGTAGTTTGCGTAAAGCCCACCTACTGCTGTACTTACAAATAGCGAT
>CAYJFG010000063.1:0-531 GCA_964369305.1 uncultured Eubacteriales bacterium | reverse complement strand
GTATTATTTATCATTATATTACCAACACGGGCAACTATTAAATCTTTAGTATTTTTATATATTTCTGGTTTATTGATATCAACTTTTTTAATTTCTGGATTACTTTTTTCTTTATTTAAGTAATTATATTTAGACCTTATGTAAACCATAAAACATACATTGAAAACTAAACTTTTAACTAGCAAAACTATCATATAAACATAGTAATTACCTGTAAAAATCAGTGAGCCGAGTTGTGCTGCAAAAAATACAACTTCAGTAATTATCATTATAACCCAAACTATGTAATGCTTTTCATTTGCTATTATGAAATACTGTGTAACTACAGTGTAGTTTGTAATTACTACCGACAATAAATATAATACATATGTAACTATAACCTCTACCATCGAAATATCGGCGTTAATAACAACAATTACTAAAAAGATTGAAATTGTACCTACAGCTAAAACTCCTAAAGAAAAGTAATTATATATTTTTTTGTAAAAATGATATATCGCTGAGATTTTTATGTAATTGTTGTTTGCTACA
>CAYJFG010000062.1:307-12315 GCA_964369305.1 uncultured Eubacteriales bacterium | reverse complement strand
CGATACAACGGTTGCTTTTATATTAACAAAAGAAGCAGAAGACTTTAGAAAATTTCTGGAAAATGAAAAGATATTAGAAACTTTATATGCACGTAATGACAAATTGATAAAATATATAAAAAGTCAAATTGAAGTAATGATTTTAGATGAAGAAAAATTAAATTTGAGGAAAAAGTCTATAAGAAAATATGTAAAAGTGAATTATAATAGCACTGAAGAAAAGGAAGTATATTGGAATCAAAGAAAGATATCAGAATTAAAACGCTTAGGTATATCAGCTAATAATAAAGAAAAAAACTTGCAAACATTAAATGTTAAAATACTAGATAGAGATAGCTTGATAGCACTTGGAGTGAGTTTTAATTTTAACATTGATCAAATTAATAAACTTTTAGAAATAACATATAATGAGAAACTTTGTTCAAAGTATGTGCCAGAAATTTTGCTAGTCTATGTCTTAACCGAAATAGAAATGTATTGTCCAGATATATTTAATCACAATTCCTTTTTTGAAAGATATGAAAGTCAAGACACACCTATTGAGGTTATTGAAGAATTAATATATACATTCAATAATATTGATGAGGTGAAAAAAGAAATAGACAAGCTTAAAAATTACGAAGATTTACAAAAAGAATATATGAAAAAAATAGCTGAGTATAATTCAATGGGTAAAACTGCAATATTAGGAACATTGATAGAATGGAGAATAGGGGAGTCGAAATACAGTGAAGATTTTTTCAGCTCAGAGTTATATAACAAATTATGCAAGGTTTTAAAATTAAATGAAAAATAAATATAGCAGTATTAAAGATAGAAATAATTGTAAGTATAAGTTAAAAGTCTGGAGGGGGACAAATGGGAGCTTTATTTGAAGAGGTAAAATATAAAGCTGAGGAGTACGAAGGCGAGGGGAAATCAAAAGAACGTAAGATAGAGGAAATTGAAATAATAGCAAATGAATTACTTGCACAATTTAAAGAAGACGATAAATATAAAATACTAGAAGTCATAGGAAAAGGTGGAGCAGGCGAAGTTTACAAAGTTAAAAGGAATTGTGAGTATGTATCAAAGGCTTTGAAAATTGTAAGTATTAATCGACAAATAAATGAGATATATAAAAATTATCAAAACAGTGCAATAAGCGATAGTGAAATAATAAAATGTAGGGAAATAATAAAAAGAGAATACGAAATAAGCAAAGTTTTACGCTTGAAAAAATGTGAAAATATATTAAAAACAGAAAAACAAGCTATGAATAATGATTTTATATGTTTATTGATGGATAAAATGGAGGGTGACTTAAATAATTACGTTAGATTAGTAGAAATTGATGAAAAATTAATAATTAAAATATTTCAAGATGTAATAAGTGCAATGATTACATATCATAAATTAAAAATTGTCCATAGAGATATAAAACCTGGAAATATATTTTATAAAGTAGATGAAAATACTAGAAAAGTTAAATTTTTAGTTGGAGATTTTGGAATAGCAAAAGATTTTTCAAAAGTGTCAAGATACAATACCACAAGAGCAAACCAAGGTACATGGGGGTATACACCGCCAGAAGTTGAAAGGAAAATTTATTCTGATATTTATTCGTTAGGTGTAGTTTTGGCTGAGTTTTCTAATATGATTAATTTTGATAATGACAAAAAGAAAAAACTATTCCAAGTCAATCATAAAATTAAAGTAAATGATGATGTAATAGTTAAAGAAGATTTTAAGAATATTATTTTAAAAATGATTGAAAAAGATCATAGCAAACGATACCAAACGCCACAAGAAGTATTAAAAGATTTTAAAATAATGATGAAAAAAAGAAAAGCTGACTTAAGCTATGAGGAAAAAACAGTTATAAGTCCTAAAATATTAAAAAAGTATAAAAATTATATTATCGCAGGAGTGGTACCAGCAGTTATTATTGTCGTATTGATGATATCTGCACCATTTACAAGTGATAAAGATATTTATAAACAACCAGCTAATAGCGTTCAACCAAGCGTAGACGTAACAGAAACTGAAACTAACGAAAGCAAAGAAACGCAGGCTCAAAGTCAAATAGAAACTGATACTCTAGCCACTAACACAGAGCTAAAAGCTACACAAAATAGCAATACTGAAACGAGTGAAGTTCCAACGATAAAAAATGATAATGTGCAGGCATTAACAGACCCACAAGTTAATGCAACTGTAAGTACGGCTAAACCAACGCAACCTGTAACAAAAGAGCCTACCACAGATGTAGTAAAAACTGAGCCTATAACAAATCCCATAACAGAACCGCAAACAGTAACAGAGCCAGAAACAGACGTTGAAAAACTTGTTATTGATATAAATGTAAATAATAATATAATACAAAATGTTCCAACGTGGATACGAGCGACTACTAGTAAAGAAGTTGAAAAAGTGACAGTTATGAGTAATACAAATAATGAACCATTTGATATGGTATCAAGCGACGGGAAAAATTGGGAATTTAAAGCTGAGTTTTACATAACAGGTAAGCATATTTTAACAGTAGAAGCAACAGATAATTTAGGGAATAAGGAATACTCCACAACTGAAATTAATGTGCAAAGATGGTTTTAAAAATTTGGATTTATACAATATTAAAATAAACCTATAAATACATCTAGTTAAAGAGGTGTTTATAGGTTTTATTATTAATCACGACATATGGTATTGAAGTTAAACTGTATTATTATGGAAAGAAAAGTCAGAAAGTACAGCCATAATATCACTTTCGTTTATAACACGTACAACAACAATTTTAACAAACTTTGCTTTATTAATTGAAACATTGAAGTTTACAGGTTCGCTTTTTTTATTCATGTTAGGGCTAGTGTAAACAAGAGAGTTATCTGCATATATTTCAACTTTAAAAATACATTCAGAACTATTACTTGTTGAATCATCGTGGGCTGCAATTGTGCCAGAAATATATTGATATTTTGAGTTAGCTAAATACTCAGCATCATACGGCCCATATCCACCATATGTAAATCTTACTGTTTGGACAAATGCATCAGTATAGATATTTCCATAAATATCATCAACAGTTTTAATTTTAAATTCTCTATCCATTGCTTCTAAACTACTTAATTTAACAGGTAGTTTGTCTGTATATTCTGCTACTAAGTTTTCAAGTAAAGTATCATCAGACAAGTCAGCTTGAAGAGTGCGGATAGTAGAAATTGCCTCTGAATATTTATTTTGTGATATAAGAGTATCAACTGAGGTTTGAGTGTCAGAAATGTATGCACCTTTACATTCGTCTAGTTTAGAGTTGGTATCAACTTCTACTATTTCAAAATGTTTAGCTAAATCATCTTCCATATCTTTAAGTGCAGATATGGCATCGCTAAAACGCTTTTCTTTAAGTGCAGTGTCAACAGTTTTGAAAATTTGTTCTTTATGAGCATGAGCATATTGCGTATACTTTTCTTGAACGGCAGAAGTCGGCTCGCTAATAGATGATAATTGTCTTATTGCGTCTAGGTAGTTACCTTCATTAGCATATTCTTCAGCCTCATTAATCTTATTAAGTATCATTTCGTTATTTGCCTCAGACATTTCTTTTTGGTAAGCTTCGTTAAGAGTATCAATTTTATTTTGTGCAGAACTATAATTTTTATCTGTTGGGATAACAAGACTATAGTAATGTATTGCAGAATTTAAGTCGTTAGAACTTTCAGCGGATTGTGCATAATTGTAACTTTCACGTGAGTATGCTAAATCGCCTAAAAGTTTAAGGTCTTTATACAGTTCCTCGTTTGTATTTATGTACTTTCCAATTAAAGCTTCGTAGTGCATTAAAGTTGCATGAGCATCGTCATAGGTAAGAGTTTCGCTGTTAAATTCATTAACTATCCTTTCTGAATTTTCATAAATATATTCAATAGCGTTATCTTGTTCGTTTGAATTCATTTCTATAAAAATTTTGTAAGCGGTTGGATAATCAGAATTATCAATGGAGTTCTTGAAATTACTTAATGGATTATTTGATATTATTAATATAACTATTAATACAAATAGTGCTACGGCTGATGCAATAATTAGTAATTTACGATGCGAATTAGGTTTTTTAACAGTACTTTCTTGATTGTTAAAATTGTCACCATAGTTAAATGATGAAGTGTCCGTATAAGTTGATTGAGTGGTAGATACTTCAGGTGGTTCAGTATACTCAAAGTTGCTTGTATCGTGCGTATCAGTAGACAGTGGTGCAGTTGGCTCATGTTCAAGCGTGTTTCCACAATGATAACAAAAAGTATCTTCGTTTTTAAAAGGGTTGCTACAATGTTTACAGTTCATAGGTATATCCTCCAAAGTTTTAAAATTTACTTTTATTATAAACTATTAAAAAAAAATGTTTTCCACAAAATTATACAGTTTTCTGAAAATTGAGATTAATTACCTAAACGTTTTAGAGGCAATTAATCTCTAAAATTTGTCAACTTATTTCCTGTTTTTAAAGTCTTTGCTAATTTCTTCTTTCCAATCTGCCGATATTTCTTTGCAACTTCTCATATCACTTATAACTTGCGTCATAACACTGTAGTTAAGCTGTGTTCCTACGCTATCAGCGTTATATGTAACGGCTCTATCACTGTCTATACCAAACTTAGAAGCCTCAACCTCGGCATCTATATTAGCACCTAAAAACATATATTCCCAGTTGTATTTTTCCTTTGTGTTGTTAATAAGTTCTTTAACTTTAGAGTAGTTATACTCGTTACTTGCATTTTCCAGTCCGTCGGTAATTATTACAAACATAACTTTTTGTGGTCGCTGGAATTTATGAGTGTTTTTATATGTGTTAAGTGTCTTGCTAATTGTATTCCCTAAACTGTCTAACAATGCGGTTGAACCTCTTACAAAATAATCTTTGTCAGTCATAGTTTTTACACCTTTAATGTCTATTCTATTGTGTAAAATCTCATGCTCATGGTCAAACAATACAGTTGTTATTATTGCACGTCCTTTCTCTTTCTTTTGCTTTTCGATTAGTGAGTTAAATCCGCCGATAGTGTCGTTTTCAAGACCTGCCATTGAACCGCTTCTGTCTAAAATAAATACTAATTCTACTAAATTTTTTTTCATGTTAATGCTCTCCTTTTGTTTTTTGATTACAATAAGATAATAGCATTATTTTTTACACATATGGTCGCATTTGAAGCGACAATTTTATACACCTAATAAATTTTGCTCAAAAGCAAATAAAGTTTCGTTTACCTCATAGATGTTATATATATTGTTAGTTATGAAATACTCAATTATAATATCAAATTTGCTACTACGTGATAACGCAAAACCACCAGTTAAAAGTAAATCTCTAGTTTCATCAATATTCAACTCCAAAGCAAAGCAAAAAGCAATTATAGTTTGCTTGCTTGGGCGATAGTTTTTATTACTTTTAATTTTTGAAAAAAGTTTTCTATCAATATTTGCTTTTTTATAGACTTCAACATCAGTTTTATTTTTTAAGTCAATTAATTTAAATAATCTTTGTGGAAAATTGTCATCAACCATTGAAACAATATCTTCGAGTGAGCGTTTTGAAACTGTTGTTTCGTGGAGTTGTCGTTTAGTAGGAGGTGCTAAACTAGGGTGAATAGTTGAATCAACATCGCTGTTTATCACTATAGTTTCATCATCAAATGTACGTTTTTTCTCCTCGATTATCAAATCATCTTCAAAAGGAAGTTGAGAGATGTCTTGTAAAACTTGAGTATGAGCGATAGTCGAATTATAATACATAGGACTATCATTTACGTAATTATCATTAATGAACTCCGAAACATCATTAAATAGTTTGCTAGAAATTTTAAAAGAAGTGTTATCAAACACAACAAGGTAAATTGTCATTTCATGATTAATTAAAAAATTTTCTAAAATTTCTTTAGATATTTTCAGTGCTTTTTCTTTTGGGAATTTATATGTACCAGTTGCGATTAAAGGAAAAGCTATACTCTTTACATTTTTTCTTAAAGCCAAATCAAGCGAATTTTCATAACATTTCCTTAGTAGATTTTCTTCGTTAAAGTTTCCGCCTTGCCAAACAGGACCTACAGTATGGATTATATATTTACATGGCAAGTCATAACCTTTTGTAACTATTGCATTACCAACATTGCAATTGGCTAAAGTTCTGCATTTCTTGTAAAGTTTAGGGCCAGCAGCTTGCTGAATTGCTCCATCAACACCACCAACACCATAAAGCGTTGGGTTAGTTGGGTTTACAATAGCATCAACTTGCATTTTTATTATATCGTTTCTAGTTATAATTAAGGGCATAGTAACCTCCGAATTAAATATTTATTATAATCTTATTCATTGAATGTATTTTATGAAGTCTTCATTTGTATGAACCGCATTTTTAAATTCTTCTATATACTTATCGCAGTTATCAATATTTCTCATATTGCTAATTTGAATATTCCGACTGAAATAAGTGATTAATTTTTTTGTTGTTTTATCGTTTTCGCAGTATACAATTGCAAATTCATAATTAGCGTTATTTACTAAACTTAAACTAAAGGTGTCACGCCTGCCTAAAAAACTCTTTTTTATTGATACTATCATTTTTTTAGGTATTAGCACATTGTTGACATAAACCCAATTTTCTGAAACTAAAAAGCCTTTATTGAATGATTTAAGCTCGCTTTTTGAAAAATGTTTTTTTATGCTAACAGGCAAATCGACAGGTAGAAAAACTTCATCTTTTACAAGTTCTTTAAGCTGGGGAAAAGATATATACTTTTTCACTGCTCTCATCACTTTTAAATATTTTGGCACAATTTGATTTATAGCGTATTTTACTGAAAAAGATATTACAAACAACCAAAATAGTAAAATAGGAATTAAACTATACAATGAGTCCAGCTCATGACTGTCGCATATAATTAAATATACTGTTAATAGTTCGATTGATATAATCATTAAAATTAGAATAAACTTTACAATATTTTTAATACCATATTTTAAGTTCATATTTTCATTCCCTAAAAGTTATTATTTTACTTTTTAGCTATTGCAATTACATAAAACGTATATAATCAAAAAGTAATTTATATTGTAAATTTTAACATATTAAATATTAATAATCAACTAGCAAGTTTTTGATTTAACAGAGTGCTATATTATAGCGAAAGACAAATTGATAAATATAAAAGCCTAAACACCATTTTATGTATTTAGGCTTTTGTTAGATATTTTATTGATTGATAAAGTCTGGTATAACAGGGTTGTCAAATATAGAAAAATCAGCTTTGCCACCTAAAATAATATCTGCTACAATGCTTGTGAAGACGTCTTCGCCAACTTCATTTTCCGATACAAACTCTATAAAGTAATATATGTTATCTATTTTAAATTTTGACACATACACATAATCTTTTTCGCTCTCGATATCTGCACTTCGTGAATAAGCGTATGCTTCTACACTAACACCCTCAATTTCAGATAGCACAGGTAGATCATAAAATGTATCTTCTCCTATTTCGCTAGGTGCAATAAAAAGAGTTGCACTTTGATTATCTGCAATTTGCAAATTAGAATAAACAAAAAATACTTTCGCTACGTTGTTTTTTGATGAATAATCCACTTGGCTTTCAATTTCGTATTTTGGCGATAACAACGGCAAGAGGATTTCAATTTCTTCGCTACTAAGAGGTTTTGAAAAATGACCTTCTATATGTAGGCTGTTTTCTGTGGCACTTAAACCTCCGTTGTTAAAAAACAAGCTGTATTCTTTTTGGTTAAAATCGCTTGGCCTTTCATTTTGGGCAGGTGGAAATGTTATGTCGGTAGTTGGTGTGGTGTGGGGGAGTTCGCTTTTAAACAAAGGGAATAGCAACAATAAAAGCATAACGCTTGCTACTAAAGGAATTGCAAATTTTACTATTTTACTTATGGTACTTTTCTCTTTATACTCATTGCTAGTCGCTTCTGCTATAAATCTTTCGTCAATAAATCCTAAACCCTCTAATATTTCTTTTGATTTCATAAATTTATACCCTCTTTCTCTAATTGAATTTTAAGTTTGTTTCGTGTTCTAAAAAGGGAGGTTTTAACTTTGCTTTCAGATATATTATACCTAATAGCTATTTCTGAGATGCTTTCAAAAAACCAATATCGACGCATAAATAAAAGTCTATTTTCTTTAGATAAATCATCTAAAAAGTTTTCAAGAATTTCCTTTAAAAATTGACTTTCAATGCTGATATCGCTTAAATAACTAGGAATACATTCTAAAAGCTCATCTGTTAAAGCTATTGTTTCTCCTTGTCTTTTTTTAGCGTTGTTGTAGTCAAGTTTTCCAAAACAAATAAACCTGCAAATTTTAGAAATATATGCAAAGAAAAATTTAGGTTTATGAGGAGGAATAGTATTCCATGCTTTTAAATAAGTGTCGTTTATACATTCCTCGCAATCTTCTTTGTTTCTCGTTATTTTGAAAGCTAGTCCACTCAATTTATGATGGTATTTATCTTTTGTTGCAATGATGGCACTTTCATCTCTTTTAAAATAGAGGTCTATAATATCTGTATCATTCATCAAAACATCTCCTTCACCTATATAGAGGGATAATTATAATATAAGGTTACAGTTATACGTAAAAAATTTCCAAATATTATTAAAATAACTTTTATTATTTAATAATATCATAAAAATATATATAAAGTCTATAAATTGCAGTTTACACCCTTAATAAAAACACTTTTGTGTGTTTATTAAGGGTGTAAAATTTAAAAACGTTATATTTAAATTGTTAATCATATAAAAGGCTAAATAAATTAAATTTCTTTGTTTTTCTAAGTTCAACAAAACAAGATATAAATATCATAATAAATATAAGAATATATATTAAAATAA
Source organism: uncultured Eubacteriales bacterium (assembly GCA_964369305.1). Taxonomy (GTDB): domain Bacteria; phylum Bacillota; class Clostridia; order Oscillospirales; family Acutalibacteraceae; genus CAYJFG01. Next base: position 3,432 of record CAYJFG010000062.1, on the reverse strand, counting down.
ATATCAGCGGATTTAAATCCATATTCATTTTCAGTGCGGTGTATTGTAAATTTGATTTAAGTATTGGGTCTATAATAAGTAATGATGATAAAATCGCTATTATAACGCCTATTATTGACGTAAAGGTCAAGACTAAACCATATTCAAAAATTAAAATTTTAAGTAATTGACTATTGCTATATCCCATCGATTTTAAAAGAGCCACTTCTTTAAGGCGTGATTTTATAAAGCTACTTATAAAAATTTTACTTGTAAACATAGTGACAACAACTATAAATAAAGCTATTAATAAAGAGAACTGTATAAAAAGTGAGTTTGTAGCGATATTTTTATCGATTTTTAATGCCTCGAATATAGGAAGATCAAGTGAATTTTTTTTAATTTCTTCAAATGTACTCTCTTTATTTTTGTAGTTATCAATTTCTACTATATAATTACTAACACCGAAGATATCACTTTGTTGCAACTCTCTGCCTTGTTCATAAGATATATATGCACAATTTTCAAAATACATCAAATCATTAATGCTATACGTTCCTACAATTTCGGCTTCAAATGTCGCTCCATTATTAATAGGAAATTCTATCGTTTTTCCTATTAAAATACTTGTATCAATTTTCGTTTTGCCACTTGCATTTTCTCTTAATCCATACATCGTTTCAGGAATAACAACAACATTTTTTTCATTTGGTTTTATATTTCTGCCATTTATAATAATTAAATCATTTTGCTTAAATGGCGAGGTTAATTTTGTGTCTACTGTAAAATTTTCAACTTGCATCTTCGTATTAATGTCGTTGTTTTGCTCGTATACGTCTACAACGTGTGAAACATTTTTAATATTGTCAATCATATTTTCATCGCTTACCATAGCTGAACCAGTTCTATTAATTATATGATTATTAACTTTATTTTCAATGTTATGTTGCATAGGAATTGAAAACGCTATTAATAAAAATGATATTGTTAAACTTATTATTAAAAATATTGATAGTAAAATAGTTCTTGTTTTATTTTCTTTTACTGAGGTTTTTGTAATGAATAATAATCTATCAAGTTTCATTGGTTACTCTCCGTCATTACGCCGTCTTTCATAACGTATAACTTGTCGGCATATTCTCTTGCTAAATCGTTATGACTTACTACAAGAACTCCTTTGCCTTTTTTTGATAAATCTTTTAAAACCTCAAATATAATTTTTTCATTTTTACTATCTAAATTGCCAGTAGGTTCGTCAGCTAAAATAAAATCTGGGTCGTTTGCTAAAGCTCGTGCTATTGCGACTCTTTGTTGTTCACCGCCTGAAAGTTCAGATGAGTAATGCTCCATTCTTTCGTCAAGCCCTACAAGTTCAAGTAGCTCCTTTGCACGCTTTTCTATTTGAGCAAGGTTTTTAAATTTTTCATTAATAAGCATTGGTAGCATAACATTTTCGTACGCTTTCATATATGGGTTTAGATGAAACGCCTGAAATACAAAACCTAGATTTTCCATTCTTATTTTAGGTAATTCTTGTTCAGAAGCTGTAGACATATCTTTATCGTTGATTAGTATTTTACCGCTAGTTTGAACGTCAAGAAGCCCTGCAATTTGCAAAAATGTACTTTTTCCTGAGCCTGATTGACCCATAACAACCTTAAACTGTCCTTGCTCAATTTTAAAATTTACATTATCCATAGCCGTAACTTTTTGATTGTAAATTTTTGATACGTTTTCTAAAACTATGCTCTTTGTACTCATAAAAATGAACTCCTTTTTATTTAAATCTTTATAAAGACACTAATATAAAATTTGTGTTTAGCCGATGATAGAAAACAACGGCATTATTTGTTACTGTAATTTCATCGCTTCATTAGGTTCTATTTTTTTAAGCGTTCTAACTGTTAAACTAACACATAATAAAGGTATAATAGTAGCAAGTGACAAAGCCATTATTGAAACAATTATTATATGAGTATGCGTAGCAACTAAATATCTAGGACCATACTCACCAATTGAATTTAATATATTAAATGTAATAATTATTACTAAAGAAATACTTTCGCCGATAAAAAAACCTTTAAATGCTATTTTAAATTGTTCTAAGTACATACATATCCAGATATTTTTATTTGTATAACCAACAGCTTTTAAAAGTCCTATTTCTTTTCTTCTGCTGTGTAAATTATTCTTTACCGCTAAAAATATATTTATGACACCTAAAATAGATATTATTGTAAATAAAGAAGTGCATAAAAGCCATAATAAATTTACAACACCCTCTTCGGTATAACCATAATTGTATCTAGGGTAGTCAATATCAATATTCATACTTTGTATGTTTTTAACAACTTCTTCTACATTATATACATTATCTACTTTTAGTGTATGCATAAATGTATTTAAGGGATTGTCAAGAGATAATTGTTTTATTAAAGGGTTATTGGATTTTAATGTAGCTAGACCATCTTGTAATATTTGTACGGAAGACTCAGCTGATATTCTAAGGGTTGTAGGTCCACCCCAATTAGTGGAGTGAACATCGTATACACCTACAACTTTTAAAGCAATATCAGCTGTAGGTACATTTACTGTATCGTACGACCTATATGTAAATATATTATCAGTTGTAAGGTTTATAGTGCTACCTAAAAAATCTTCACCTTTTAAAAATTTGTTGTTATTGTAATCGTCTAAATTTAAACTAAAGATATTTGGTACTAAACAGCTATAAACTGGGTTTTTATCTAAAGTTTCACCTGCAATTACATCTATTTTCTGGTCAGGATATGCAGGGTCTAACCATAACTCAAAAAATTCCGTATTATTTTCTAACTTATATTCTTCGCCATTTTCCATTAATATATCATTTACTATTACAGTTCCCTCAATATCAGTATTTTTATAAATTGATTCAACATGGGGTATGGTTTTTAGCTCTTCTAAAATTTCTTCAGTAATTATTGTAAAATCATAACTCTCTTCACCAACATTAGGCATAGGATAAATATCACATCTGCGAGTTTCGTCCATATTAATTATGTTGTTTGTATGCTCAGCGTAAAGTGGTAAATAACTAGAAGTTGGAACTAATAAAAGTGTGGTTAATGCTATTAATATAATTATTGGAGTATTATTTTTATTTG
>CAYJFG010000062.1:0-297 GCA_964369305.1 uncultured Eubacteriales bacterium | reverse complement strand
ATATAGCACCTCATATAATAATTAATGAAAACTAGCGAAATAAAAAGTTTAATTTAATTTCATCGCTTCGTTAGGTTCTATTTTTTTAAGCTTATTAACTGTTAAACTAACGCATATTAAAGGTATTATAGTAGCAAATAGTAAAGAAATTAAAGAAACTGTAATTGTTTGAGCTACTGAAACTACTAGATATTTTTGATCATAATCACCATTTGAATTTACTATATTAATTACAACAATAATTATTACAGCTATAACATCTCCAATTACAAAGCCTTTAAATGCTATTTTGAGTTG
>CAYJFG010000061.1:0-12488 GCA_964369305.1 uncultured Eubacteriales bacterium | reverse complement strand
AAAAAACGCCCTTTATAAACAAAAAATCCGTAAGGATTTTCACATTCACTCTTCACTATAAAACCTTAAGTTCGTGACATTAGGTGTGGAAATTTTTTCTTTTTTTGTTTGTTTTTTCTATCATGTGGCAGTATTTTTTTACACAAAAAATTTAAAATGGTATATATCTATGTAAAAATGTAAAATATAAACAAAAATACTATGCAAACTTTGTTTAATTATTTAGGTAAAATTAGTTGTATAGTTATATAGGTTTGTAGTATAATTATCATGTATTGTTATAATGTGTAAGTAGCGACATTATAATTACTAGCAAAATGAAAAGGAAAGACAAAACAAGAAAGGTGATAAATATGCGTAACTCTAAAAAAGGCGTAAGTCTTGTTATAGCGGTTATGGTAACAACTGTCTTATTTATATTTGTGGCGGCAATTACGGCAGTTGCTATGTTTACCTCTAGCATGACAATAAGTGATATTACAAAGAATGAAGCGTACATTAATGCTAAAAGTGCGTTAGCAGCTGCAGAGTCATATTATATCGAATCAAAAATTTTACCAGATGAAGAGTATTTCTGCTTAACCTCAGACGATGGAACAATGACTTCTAGTTCTGCGAATGCGGTAGAAATTAAAGACAAAACAAAGGCAACAGAAGCACAAAATCACGAAACATATGTAAAAGCTGAATATGACGATACTAATAATAAATTCGTTTTAACGGCTTATGCTAAATATTTTAATAATAGTATGGAAAAAACAACCTCAGTTGAAGTAGAGTGCGAATATACTGTAGGTTACGATGCTGACAGCCGTATTACAACAGCTATTAGAAAAGTTGACGTGGTAGACCCATTAAGATATGTAACTATTCACGTTAAGCCATCGCCAGACTCAACACTAGACCCACCATACCTATATACATGGGGCTTTGGAACAGGTCAAGAAGATAGAGTTCCAGGGGACAAAGGAATACCTGATGAAAAGAGCGAAACATTACTTACACTTGACTGGATTGATAAAGGGGATGATAGAGGTCCTCAATGTGCTATGACTTATGAGGGTAATGGTTGGTATTACTATACTATAGCGGTATCTGATGAAAACTTAAACTACTTTAATGCAATTATTTCAAGCAAAGGTGGAACAAGAACTTACAAACAACATAAATACGGAGATCCAAACTATGTTGATCCAGCAGATTATCAAACGAGTGAAATGTTTAACTTACCAATACCAACAGAACCAGGCGGCAGAGAAGACATATACATTGAATTAAACTACAATGAATATGGTGAAAAAATTAGAGATAATGGAACAGTATTCTATAATGAACATTACGATTTCAAAGACTTTTTAGAGAAGACTTTAAATGATAAAGGCGAAACTCCTAATGCATTGACTGAATATTACACTACATATACTAAAGCAGATTATACAGTAGTTAAATTTAGAGTTAGCGAAAGCACAACACAGTCATGGCTTCAAGATGCAACATTTACTGTAACAAATAAAGACGGCACACCTATATTAGATAATAATACGCTCGGTGTATTTGATGCAGTGCGTATTAAACAAAGCGGTGGTGCTGATACATACTCGACGACTTATACAGGAGCAGGTGTCGACTTAACATATGAGGGATATGGTTGGTATAGGGTTACTATACCTACTACAGCAGATTTTAACTTAGTATTAAATAGACATGATGCTAATGCAAGAACATATACATTTAACGATATAAGCGGTGGCACTGATGACGAAGTATGCATTGTAATACCAACATCAAGTGGTGCAAATGCTTATGTTAGAAGTAATGAAGATGATGCAAACGAACTATTTAAAGTTTTAGGCGATGAAAAAGCAGACCTTTACACAACTGTAAACATTAAAGGTTTAGGCTTAGAAGGTGAGGGTTCAGCCGATACAGCACCTCAAGTAAATATGGGTTATTATTCAGAACATATAACTACAGATCAAACAGACCCACCAATAGATAGACCATACGTTGTATATTTAAATTATGACTTAGTTACAGCATATGAGGCTTACTCAGGTGTAGAGGGTGGCACAGTAATACTTGTAGAGCCACAAGAAGTAGTGGGAGAAGAATTTTTAGGTTGGAAACTTAGAGGTTCTACAGATGGAAAAGTTTATGAAGCTGGAGAACTTTATACAGTACTTGCAAGTGACGTAAATGCAGACGATAGAACAATTATATTTGATGCTATATGGGAAGTTACTGGTTATGGAATTTCTTACAACTCAAGTGGCGGAGGAACTGCCCCACCTGACACAAAAGTAAGTGACTTAACAGACGGTATTATTGCAATGCAATCTCCTATGATAAAACCAGGCTATAGATTTTTAGGTTGGTCATCAATACAAAACGCAACAACACCAGAAGATAAGTATGCCCCTAATAGCATAATAACTTTGATAGATTTAAAAGGAATATTAGGTACAAATGAAACAGTGCTTAAGCTTTATGCTGTTTGGGAAAAAATAGAAACTCAATATCTACTATCATATGATGCAAACGGCGGTAAAGGTACATTACCTACAAGTGTTGCTGTATCAGTAGATGGAAATAGAATAGTAGAAGTTAAAAATGGTCAATTATATAGAACAGATGGAAAAATGTTTATAGGTTGGTCAACTGCAATAAACTCACCAACTGCACAATATGTTGCTGGCGATAAAATAACATTAGACGGCGATATGACATTATATGCAGTTTGGAGTGACTATACATATTCAGTTGCATTTGATAAAAATACATCTGCAAAAGTAGATGATATGCCTGCAAACTCAATAGGACTTGAGCTAAATTCAAATTACACTGTTCCAAACAATGTACCAACAAGAACAGGTTACACATTTGTAGGTTGGAACACTAATAAAACACTCACTACAGCAGAGTATAAAGCAGGCGATATAATAACTGTTGACAAAAACGTTAAACTATACGCTATATGGTCACAAGATACACAGAGTACAAGTTCAAGCATTAATGGTATGAGCACTGGGCTTATGAGTTCAAATTTCTTTAATACATTAAGCTTTGGTATAAGTAGTACTCCTACATACTTAGATATGTCGTCATCTCATGTTGAATATCAAAATGGATTTGGTGCAAGCACTTCATTAAATGCACTTGCAACTACAGATGATAACTCAACTTCATCTAGTAATGTAACAGTATATTTTGAAATGCCTAGCTCAGATTGGGCAAAACCATATATATATTATTGGGGTGGTTCATCGTCTACTGGTTGGCCAGGACTTGATATGGCAAAAGTAAGTGGTACTACAAATATTTATAGCTTAATGATCCCTAGCGATACTACAGACGTTATTTTTAATAATGGTAAAGATAGTCATCAAACAGAAGACCTACCATTTAAAGGTGGAAACAAAATTTTTAAAATAACAAGTGGTACAACAGGTGGCTCTTTAACAGGTGAGTGGGAAGATTATGTTCCTCCAACTAATGGATTAATAAACGTAGCAATGGCAAGTAACCGTGGTACACAAGTACAATGGTATAATATCTTTATGAACGAAAAAGCGGATGGAAATGATAACATAAGTTCATATGATGCAGGCCAAAACTACGGACACGCAGACAAAAGGGCAGGTAATAGCGAAACTAGATATTATGATTCATGGTATAGCTATAAAATACCTACTGTAAGCGAATACACAGTTGAGTTTGACGGAGTTTCAGATTTAGCATCTAGTCAAAAAACAGTTCAGCTAGAAGCTTTAACTGGCGACGTTTGGATAACTATTGACACAACAAACGAATCAGGTGGAGAACTTAACGACTTATCTATATACACTTTTGACCCAGACAGCAACTACGCTACAGGTTCAACAAGAATTTACATAGATAATATACCAACTGGTTGGAACAAAGAAGTATACTACACAACATGGGGTCTAAATGATAAAGCACCACTTCAAAAAGCTGAATTTGACCCAGTTGTAGAAAAATGGTACATTCCAGAAGTTAATAGTAACTCACCTTACATGACATTCTATGACCGTAACGACGTAAACACAGAAAATAAAACAGGAACAATATCACTAGAGGGAATGGAAGATTTTGTATCTTATAACTTAACAACTGAAAAATGGGAATATTTCATTCATCCTACAGTGCAACTTGAAAGAGCAATACAAGAACTTGTAGCTGCTAGAAATATTTCTACAGTAGATAAAAATAAAGATAATAAAAACGGTGAAAAAGTAAGTTTTTCAAAGCTAACTAGCTTAGAATCATCAGCGAAAACTGCATTAACAGGTTTTGAAAATCAAATTGCAAGCTATGAAAGCAAATACGAAACTTCAAATGTAAGTCAAGCAGATAAAAATGCAATGGAAGCACTTAGAACTGCAATGGAAAATGATATATTAGAAATAGAAAATTATATCTCTTCTGTAAATATGTTTACAAAGAACTTAAGAGAAAGTAGAACATACTTAGAGGGTTATATTGAGTATGACCTATACGGTACTGCAACTGCAGAAATTCAATATACTACTGCATCTGTAGCAGGACTTAAAAAAGTTCACGATGAAGCTATGAAGTTATATGAAAATGGTAGCATTACTTCATCAGCAATACAAAATATGGCTTACGAGTTAAGGGAATATATGGACTCTTCACTTGAAGTTGACCTACTTAAAACAAATGGCTTCTTAGGTGAAATGCAAGGCGACCAAGCAGTAATTGTACTAAAAGATGAAGCTAACTGGATGCCAAGCGAAAGCGTTAAAGGTAGTGTAGAAGGTCTAATTTATGAAGATAGAAATGGTAGCCGTGTGTTTGCTCAAGAAGTAAACGAGAAGTTAAAATATGTAAACAGCCAAGGTTACCACTTATACTACATAACATTTACAGATACAAGAGATACAGCCGACTTTAAATTTAATCCACCAAGTGGAGTTATAGACACAAGCCAAATGGTAACAGGTATAACAGCAGGCGAAGTTTGGGTGTATGATAACTCAAAAGATACATGGGAACAAAACGATCAAGACGGTATAAAAGTTGTAACTGCAAATTCAATAACTGGATATGTTGGCGACCAAAAGATATACACGCCAGATGAAATGGGATCTGACTTTATACTTTATTTCAACAACGATACTAAAGTACAATATACTGATTACTATTATAGCAGTAGTGTTGAAATCAAGTTTACAAACAACCTAAATTGGGATACTGTAAATGCATACTTCTTTGTTGGTAAAACAACAGTAGGTGAAGCTTGGCCAGGAACAAAAATGACATATTTTGAAAACAATACATCAAGTCAAGATGTTTATAAAATTGATATACCATCAGGAGCTACTCACGTTATTTTTAATAATGGTTCAGAACAAACAGTAGATATAAATTTAACTAATTTTGAGGGATTTTGGTTAAACGGAAGTCAAACTGACGGCAAATATAATGCAACTGGTTGGGGTTCAACAAGTATCGGAGCAACACCTCCAGCCACAAGTGATGAGGCAAAAAACATTGTAATTATAAATCCTCCTTCTGATACTACTCCTAGTTTGCTATACAAAACAGATAAAAATAGTTCATGGACGACAGCAACTATGACTTCTTCAGGAAGTAATGGTAAAAGATATTATTTCTCATACACAGGTGACGATATTATCACCGAAGTTAAATTTAAAATTGGCAGTGTAGAAACAGGTGTAAAAAATATTACAGGTTCTGGTATGGGTGAAGTTTGCTATGACGCCTCACCAACTTCTGGTAAATGGTCGTATGAGATGTCAGAATATACAATCCTTGCAGGTGCTTACCAAATCAGTGCATCGCAATTTGCAAATGGTATTAACTTATTCTCAACAAAAGGTAAATACTTCTTAACATCATCAACGTTTGTAGCACCAGTTTCAACAGTCGATACAAAAGACGGTAGCCAAGTTGGCTGGACAACTACAGATGGAAAGTCACTGACAAGTAGCGTAATTTTACCAGATGCTTCGCTAACATCTAAAACAGTAAATCTATTTGTAGGTGTTGATTTAAAAGTTCATCAAGGAGCCCATATAGTATATGACGATGTAAGCTCAGCAGATTCAACAGTTGCATTATCAGACGCTGGCGAAATACATAACCTAACAGGAGAAGATCAAGGTGAATTTGTAGACAATTCAAGTTATAAAGCTGCTGAAATAAACTTTAGATGGGCAGACGACTCTTTCTTAAATTTAACAAACACTGACATTAAAATGAGTTCAAAAGTAATGACATTTGCGTGCAAAGACATTTATATGACACTAAGTAATTCAGGTGTAAACACAAGTGAATTTATGATTGGTGATGAACTTAATACTGGCGTGAATATGGTTACATTCCTTACTGATGTAAGTGTAAATGTATATAATGCAGATGGAACGTTAAACGAGAATAAATCTTTTATAATCTACAACGGTAAATATGAAATCAAAGGAAATATAGACATATTTGAGTTTGACAAAATCTACAAAGGAAGTAATGGAGTTAGTGGAAGCAAAGGAGATATAGTACGTGTTGGGGACGCACTAATCTCAGGAGGAGTATATAAATGATGATACGTGGGAAAGGTAGTAAAAAAGGCGCAACGTTAATAGAACTAATAGTAGCTATTATTATAATTGCCATTGTGGTAGGTGGCACAGTAACAGCCGTTGTATTTTCTCAGCAATCAGTATTAACAGACTCTACCGAAGAAAATGCATCTATGGAGGCTCAATCAATAGCTGATGAACTTCTAACAGAAATGTCAAACCGTAGCTTTGAATTGAATGAAGACGCTGCTTTACATTCAGGAAGTTTAAGTTCAGTAGGTGAGGCAAACTACATATACGTTGTAGATGAAATAGACTTTCCACTCTCAGTTGCAAGTGGAGGAATGAAACAATTTACAATTGTAAAAGACTCAAAAAGTGTTTTAACAGCTGACGGAAAAAGTATTCCTATAGAGGGTACAAAGATTATTGTTGCTATATACCATAGCGGTGGCGGATATATAGAGTATGAAGCTTTTGCACCTGAAAAAATGGCAGAAAACTAAGAGGAGATGACGAAATTTGATTAAATTTTTAAAAGCAAAATTTAAAAGTAACCAATTGAATAGTAGTAAAAAAGGTGTCACTCTAGTTGAGCTTATAGCAACAATTGCTATACTTTCAATTCTTTCAACCGTTAGTTTAGGAATAATATGGATATCTATGAACACATTTAATCAGTCAGCTACAGTATCACAAGGAATACAAGAAGTAACGTCTATTATTGATATGATACACGATAAAGCATCAGTTTCTAGTGGTATTGAAATAACTCATTCAAATTATATTATTACAAATTCGCTTGACTTAAACACAATACCAGCACTTAATGGTGCAAAAGAGGGCGACTTAGTACTGTATAAAGCGAAAGAGGGTAGTGAAAACACACTTAAAATGGCGATTAGAGGAACAACCGATTGGAAAGAACTACTCGTTTACGATCAAAATGTTTTAGAGTGTAACTTTGAACTTGCCGAAACTACTTTATCTATTCCAAAATCAAATGGAAATAAAGATATTATGTTTAACTATGAGTTCATTATGAAAGAACATTCAAGAACATACGAGGGTGGACTTAATATTAATAATATGAAGTCAACAACAGCAGGTCTTACATTTGCAAGTTTAGATTTTGAAGATCCTACAGCTTTAGCTACAGATTTTATAATTCTAATAAAAAGCTAAATAACATTTAAAATAAAAAAGCATCTAAGTAAAATTAGGTGCTTTTTTGACCTTGAAACATATTACTTAAGTAATAGATATTAGCTATTGATTTAAAGCTTTAAAAATATGATAAGTAAACACAATAAACCCGCAAATTGAAAAAAATAAAATATAAAAATAAATTTTTTTCAAAAAAATAAAGGATTTTCGATTTTTTTATTGTATAATATATTAAGATGTTTTAAAATTCTATAAAAGGTGGTGTTTTTATGGATATTAGGCAAAGGGTTGAGCAAGATGAAAAAAATAATTTGTCTAAATACGCAATGCTTTCAATAAATAGTAAAGGCAGAGATTTTGAAATTGAGCCGTGTGAGATAAGAACGTGTTTTGGTCGTGATAGAGATAGGATTATACATTCAAAGTCATTTAGAAGACTTAAACATAAAACGCAAGTTTTTTTATCTCCAGAGGGCGACCACTACAGAACACGACTTACGCATACGCTTGAAGTATCGCAAGTAGCTAGAACAATAGCAAAATCGCTTAGATTGAATGAAGATTTAACAGAGGCTATAGCACTAGGTCACGATTTAGGGCATACACCATTTGGCCATGCTGGAGAGCGAGCGTTAAACGATATTTCACCCACAGGTTTCAGGCACTATGAGCAAAGTGTAAGAGTTGCACAAATAATAGATAAATTAAATTTGACATATGAAGTTATAGATGGTATAGTTAATCACACAAAAGGACAACAACCCTCAACACTTGAGGGGCAAGTTGTTAGAATTTCAGACGTTATTGCCTTTTTAAACCATGATATTGACGATGCGATACGTGCAAAAGTGCTTACAGAAGAGAATATCCCTAAAGATATATCAGCTGTTTTAGGGAATAAATGTGGAAAAAGGATAGACACCCTTGTAAAATCGGTGATTAACAACAGTCACGACAATATAATTTGTATGGATAAAGAAGTAGAACAGGCGTTTTTAAGCTTGAAAAAATTTATGTATTCAGAAATTTATGTGCATAAATATGCAAAACGTGAAGAAAAAAAAGTACCTGACTTAGTAGAAAAACTTTATACATATTATATCAAATACCCTGAAAAATTAGATGTTTCACTCCATAAAATTTTAGAAAATGAGGGGAAAAACAGAGCAGTAATAGATTTTATTGCAGGAATGACAGACGGATTTGCAATATCAGTTTACGAAAGTTTATTTGTGCCAAAAAGATGGCAACTTTAAAAACGGAGGTTATTAATGGCTTTACCTTATGAATTTATGCAAGAATTATACTTGCGAAATAATATAGCAGATATAGTTTCAAATTACGTTACATTAAAAAGTAAAGGCGGAAAACTGTTTGGGTTATGTCCGTTTCATAATGAAAAAACGCCCTCGTTTAATGTAGTAGATCAAGACGGCTACTTTTACTGTTTTGGTTGTGGTCAAGGTGGCGACGTTGTATCGTTTATTATGAAAGTGGAAAACTTAGATTTTATAGATGCCATTAGGTATTTAGCACAAAGAAGTAACCTTGAAATGCCACAAGATAGCGGTATGTCTAGCGATTTGTCAGAACTTAGAAAGACACTTTATAAAATAAACCGAGAAACGGCAAAATTTTATTACAAAAGTCTTTATACAAGTGAAGGTGCTGAGGCGTTAAAGTATTTAAGAGAAAGACAACTGCACGAAAGTACGATAAAACATTTTGGTTTAGGTTATAGTCCTAGTACAAAATATGCGTTAGTAGATCATCTTAAAAACTTAGGGTTTAAAGAAAGTGATATGGTGCAAGCAAATGTAGCCATACAGTCAAAATACAACAATACATATATTGATAGATTTGTAAATAGAGTTATGTTCCCTATAATAGACACAAGGGGAAATGTAATAGCGTTTGGTGGTAGGATACTCGGTGATGGCGTTCCTAAATATTTAAACACATCTGATACACTACTATTCAAAAAAAGCATTAATTTGTTTGCACTAAATTTTGCAAAAAATAAGAAAGAAGATAACTTGATTTTAGCAGAAGGGTACATGGACGTAATAGCACTGCATCAAGCAGGTTTTCAAAATTCAGTGGCAACGCTTGGAACTGCACTTACAGCACAACAAGCTACTTTAATTAAGAGATATACAAATAAAGTAACTATTTGCTATGACTCTGACGAGGCAGGAAAAAAAGCAACGTCTAGAGCAAGCGAGATTTTAAGGGTAACTGATTTACAAGTAAAAGTTCTTACTCTAAAAGGAGCAAAAGACCCTGACGAGTTTATAAAAATGCATAAAGAGAATGGAGCGTACGAGTTTAAAAAGCTTATAGAAAACAGCAACAATGACATAGTTTATAAGCTTGAAAATTTGAAAAATAATTATAACTTAAATCAATACGAAGATAAAATACAATATTCAAACGAAGCTACAAAAATAATAGCCTCTATAGATAATAAAATTGAAGTAGATATTTACACAAGCAAGTTAAGTGAGGAAATAGGCGTTGAAAAAGCTGTTTTAATGTCGCATATAAATCAGCATAGAAAAAGTATTAATATAAACAAACAAAAAAAGGTGCTTGCAAAAGTAAAGCAAGATAATTTTGGTGTAAGGGATAAAATTAATCCAGAAAAGCAAAATAAATTAAGAAGTGCAAAAGCCGAAGAATCTATTATTGCGTTTATATTAAAATATCCAGAATATGCAAAAACGGCTATTGAGCTATTGCCGCCTGAAAATTTTTTGACAAAATTCAATAAAACAGTATATAATGTAATAGCACAAAAAACGCAAAAAGATGAAATTGTAAAATTATCTGATTTTAGAAATATACTAAGTGATGCTGAAATATCATACGTTGCTAAAATTTCGGCAAGTTATGATTTTAAAGATAATAGTGTTGAGCTATTAAAAGAGTATATTAGTATAATAAAAGAAGAAAACTTCAAAAACAAGATAAGGGATAATGTAAGCGACGAAGAGTTAATGGAATATATGAGAGTTTTGAAAGAACGTAAAAAGTGATTTAAGGCTTATGTGGGCAAAATGAGAAAGGGACGATTAAAATGGCAATGGGAAGTATAAATGAAGAAAAGTCAATAATGAAAAAATTGCTTGAGTTAGGAAAAACCAATAAAGGTCAACTAAAATCTCAAGAGATATTCGACATTATTGGAGATATTGAGTTTGAACCTGAAAAAATAGAAAAAATTTACGATTCACTAGAAGTAGAGGGAATTGAAATTGTAGAAGATATCGAAGATATACAACTAGATAAAATTATAGTTTCACCTCAACAAAATACATCGCTAGATGAAGATACAGTTCCTGACAATATAACAATTGACGACCCTGTAAAAGTATACCTTAAAGAAATAGGGCGTGTTCCTCTTTTGTCGATTGAAGATGAGGTAGAACTTGCAATTAGCATATCAAGAGGTAGCAAAAATGCAAAAAAACGACTTGCAGAAGCAAATTTACGTCTTGTTGTAAGTATTGCAAAAAGATATTTAGGACGTGGTATGCAGTTTTTAGACTTAATACAAGAGGGCAACCTAGGCTTAATTAAAGCGGTAGACAAATTTGACTATACAAAAGGTTTCAAATTTTCTACATATGCTACATGGTGGATACGTCAAGCGATTACAAGAGCTATTGCTGACCAAGCAAGGACTATTAGAATACCTGTTCATATGGTGGAAACTATTAATAAACTTAAAAAAGCGTCTTCTTTACTTCTTCATAAAAATGGACATGAACCAACAGTTGAAGAAATTGCAGAAGAACTGGGCGAAACTGTAGAAAAAGTTAGGGAAGTTATGAGAGTTGCTCAAGAGCCTGTATCTTTAGAAACTCCAATTGGTGAAGAAGAGGACAGCCACTTAGGCGACTTTATCCCAGATGACGACGCACTTGCTCCAGCCGACGCTGCATCTCATATAATGCTTAAAGAACAATTAACAGAAGTGCTAGACACTTTAACAGAAAGAGAAAAGAAAGTTTTAATGTTAAGATTTGGTCTTTTAGATGGTCGCTCACGCACATTAGAGGACGTAGGAAAAGAATTTAATGTAACAAGAGAACGCATTAGACAAATTGAGGCAAAGGCACTTAGAAAATTAAGGCACCCAACTCGTAGCAAAAAATTAAAAGATTATTTAGACTAATAAGGTGAAAGCTATGTTTACAATAGATGAAACTAACGAAATGTTAAACGATATTGCAGACGAAATTCCGCTTGATTTGTACAGAGAATTAAGCGGAGGAATTATACTTTTACCACAAGCAAAAATTCACCCGCAAGCTATAAATAACGACTTATATATTATGGGTGAATATTGCATATCTTCAATTGGAAAATGTATAAAAATCTATTATGGATCTTTTCAAAGAATTTATAGACATTTAAATAAAGAAAATTACTATAAACAATTAAAACGAGTGCTAGTCCACGAAATTAGACACCATAACGAAACTTTAGCTGGATGTAAAGATTTAATTTTATACGATAAACAAGAGATTAATAAATATCTAAACAAACACAAGAAAAGTGAAAAGTGAATAGTGAATAGTAAAGAGTGAATAGTGAATAGTGAAAAGTGAAAAATGAAGAGTGAAGAGTGAATAGTGAAAAGTGAATAGTGAATGTTAAAATCCTTACGGATTTTTTATTTATATAAAAGACATAAAAGATTTTTTTGTTATAAATTAAAAAGTTTTTGTCTTTTTT
>CAYJFG010000060.1:0-12664 GCA_964369305.1 uncultured Eubacteriales bacterium | reverse complement strand
AAGGTTTTTGGTGTTATTTAACGCACATAATATAAGTTTTTGTTGTAGGGGCGGTCATTGGCCGCCCGAAAATAATTAGAACTATACATTCACCCATATTAACGCTTTTTTACATTTTGCTTATATTCTCATGGGCGGCCAATGACCGCCCCTACAAATAGATTGTGCCTTTTTTGAATTTTAATGTTATTATTAATTATAAATTAAAAAATATTAAATAACCTATGCTAAAACTTTAAGTTTGTGACATTGGGCTTTGCTCTTGCTGTGGATAACGCACATAATATAAATTTTTGTTGTAGTGACAACCTTATGTGGTTGACAGCTATATACATTCGCACTATTAGTATTTTATTTATAAAAAATCCGTAAGGATTTTCACATTCACTATTCACTTTTCATTTTTCACTATTCACTTTTCGCTATTCACTATTCACTTTTCACTTAATTCAAACCCCTAAAGTATTTCAATTAAACGAAATTACTTTAGGGGTTTATTTTTTATTATAATATTTCAGCTATTTTCTTTTGGATTGTTAGACTATCTATAGTATTTACAATTCCGTCGCCTGTCATATCGGCAGCCGACATAGCCTCATCAGATAAGCTTATAATGTCTGCTATATATCTTTGAAGAGTTAATATATCAATTGTATTAACCATACCGTTTCCATCAACGTCACCAGCTTTATAAGCATCTTCTGTGATATAGTCGATAAACTCGTTACCTGCCACAAACAATTTATTTTTACCCTCGATTGGCATACCTGGGTCGCCGTCGTCTGGGTGTCTTTTACTAGCTGGAGCTGCACTACTTTCAGTAAATATTACTGCACCGTCCTTAAATTCTTTTGGTATTCCAAGTGTGTAATATCCTGTAGCATCGTCAAGTGTAAGCTCAGTTCCTGGCCATGCTTTCATAGCAACTGCTGTTTCGCCGTCGCCTGTGTAAACATATGCGTAAACTGATTTCCATTTATAAGTTGAATTATCAAAGTAAAGTGTAACTGCATTTTCTACAACTTGTTTTGTATATTCATAAGTTTGAACTCCTGAATTGCCAACCTCGCCGAAAGCTTCAACTGTAACTGTAGTAGTTGCACCGTTTGCAACACCATCGCCAATTACTAAAGTTTGTCCGTCAGTATAGCTTACAGGCTCGCCACCGTCGATTGTATATTGTGCTGATGTAGCATCTTTTGCACTTAATGTAAGTGTGATAGTATCTTCAGTATAAACACTTGTACCTGGTGTGATATAAGCTTGAGCTTCTTCCATTTCTGGGTTGTAAACTACTGCTATACCAGTTTCGCCAATTTCACCAGTGATTTTACCGTTAGCAACTGTAAATGTGTTGTTTGTTATTGTGTCAATATATGTACCGTCAACCATTTGATTAACTGTCATATTAACGCTACCTGAATTTGCTGTATCTAAATTAACAATAATAGCACCGTTTTGACCATATTCGTTCATAACAAGTTTACCACTGCTTGATAAATAATCGTGAGCTGTTGGATATTTTGTTTGCATTTCGTTATTAAAATCGTTTACAGCTTTAACTTCTGGAGCTGTCCAACCTGTTAAACCAGCTGTTCCGATTTCGTCATTGAAATTTTCTGGACGAGCAAAATACATACCAGTAGCACCACTTCTAGCACCTACTATAGCCCATGTTTTATTAAGTGTAGTATCGCTTAAACCTATAGTCGAGCCGTCTGCGTATGTGTCGTGTGATTCGTTCCATAAAACTGCTTTATCATTAGAAACTTTTTCTGATGTTGAAAAGCTAAATAATGAATTTGATGCAGAAGTAGCGTTGCCTGCTCTTACTGCGTTTCTAATACCGTTTGATGTTGTATTAACTGTTACTGACATATATTTTTGATACTCATCAATAATAGTTTGTCCGCCAGCTGTTTTGTCTAGTATTTCGCCGTAGTGGAAAAGCTCAACACCTTGCTCACTTGCATAATCATTAATAGCACCTGTAACGTTTGGCCAAAAATCTGCTGGAGCTGGTACGTTGTAAGCTGTATCTCCTGGTACTTCAATATGTTTAGCACCGTCATAACGGAAACCGTCTGCACCAGCGTCTATACATTCAATTAAGAAGTCAATAGCTTTTTGTTGTACCATGTCGTTATTTGTATTTAAATCAGGAAGACCGCCCATGTTGTATTGTGTAATGTCGTGACGGCTGTTCCAGTTTGAAGTACTTTTTGAAATATCGTGCCATGCATCAGGATTTTCTTGTAATTCAGGGTCTACTGCTGGTGATATGTTATTACCGCCGTTGTCACCTGTATGGTTTAAAACTGCGTCAACAATAACACTTATACCGTATTTTTCTGCTTCTGCACACATTGCTTCAAATTCGGCTTTGTCGCCTAAACCTGATTGTCCACTATTATCAATTTGAAAATATGCTGGTTGATAGAACACCCACCAGTTACTCTCCATTGCTCTACTTGTTGTTCTCTCTTTAGCTTGTTGGATTGGTGAAGTTTGAATAGCTGAAAACCCTTGTTTAGCTATTAACTCCATATTTTTAGTAGTTTCTTCAAAAGACCAGTTCCAAATTTGTAGGATTTGACCTTCGCTTACATCTTCTAATAGTCCGTAATCTTTTGTAACTTCTGCCACTGCTGTAACTGGCATAACTGTTGAAGATGCACCCATGCATAAAAGCGTACATATGCATAATGCTTTTTTGAACATTTTTTTCATAATATTGACCCTTTCTTTTTATATAATTTTTATACTTTACCGTTAGAACAACAATAAAAATACTATATAAATTATATTACTAATTTTTAAAAAAGTCAAAGATTTTTTTTAGTTGTTTTGTTGTTTTATATCAAAAAACACTAAATTCAACGATTTATTTATCATCAAAATTAGTGTTTTAATTTTTACGCCGTTTTTTCAAACCCTTTATACTTCTCTCTAGTTGCAATACCTCCTCTTATATGACGTTGTGCCTTATTTATTTCTAAAACATCTTTCACTTCTTTATATAATTTAGGATTTATTTTTTTTAATCGCTCACTTACATCTTTATGTACAGTACTTTTGCTTACTCCAAATTTTTTTGCGGTACTTCTAACTGTTGCACCATTTTCAATAATATATGTTGCAAGTTCAACGGCTCGTATTTCAACTACACCTTTCAATAGTATGACCTCCCCTTATTTTATTGGGATAGTCAATGTATATGAAAAACGCACTAATTTTATTCAATAAAAAAATAGATAGCTTAAAAAACTACCTACTTTTTTAAAATCATATTTACATGATTTTTTACTTATTCGTCATTATGTGTAAAATGTATATTTTCATATATATTTTCCATAAATTCGTCAGGGTACCATTCGTCTAACATCTTAGTAAACACGTTGCTCGGAGGTATTCCTTGATCTCTTGCCATCATTCTATACACTGCAAAAGCAGATATAAAACAGTTAAAAATCATAAATACAATAGCAATCCATGTTATTATAAAACATACTTTGCCCCTCATTTTTTCGATTAATTTCGACATTGCAGGCAAAATAAACCAAAACCAAACAAGGGTTAATGCACCCCACATAGCCATAAAGTAAAGGCTTGTCCGTCCGCCTATATTGCCAAACTGCCCTGTATAATCCCATGAGGTTGTGCCTGTGAAAAATTCTTGTATCACACTACATGAAAATTCAAACACACCACCTAAAACTGCACCTACTAAAAAAATTAATATTTTTGATTTATTTCTAAGTTTATATAATGCTATAGTTAAAAATACTGCACCTGAACCGTAAACTGGGTTAAAAGGCCCATAAATCAAACCTTGCCTATGTTGGAGATATCCGTCCATTATAAGTCCGTAAATAGTTTCAACTACTACACCTATAACGCAACCTATCATAAAAATCCAAAAGAATTTATAAAAATTAAAACCATGTGCAAAACTGTCATTATCAAGCGTATAACGGCTGTCATCTTCAAAAAATTTCTTTTTCGTTTTCGTGTTATTTTCGTTCAAAACACCACTCCTTATTTAAAATATATATCGTACCATACTAGAAAAATATAAATTGTCCATACTTTTCTGCTGTTGTCTTCTTTTCCGCTGAAATGTTCATCTAAAAACGCTGTTATAACGTCGCTATTGAAAAACTTTTTAGCTGTTTGTGAGTTGAATTTTTCTTTTACTACATTGTAGTACTTTTCATCTCTAAGCCACACTCTTGTAGGAACTGGGAAACCGAGTTTTTCTTTTTGTGCTGTAGCTTGTGGCAAATGGTTCATAGCAGCTTGACGCATAGCGTATTTTGTGTTTTTCTTATTAACACGCAAATGTGTAGGGATAGTCCTTGCTACGTTGAAAACCTCTTTATCTAAAAATGGAACTCTAAGTTCAAGAGAGTTTGCCATACTCATTCTGTCAGCCTTTAATAAGATATCACCTACTAGCCATAAATTTATGTCTAGATACTGCATTTTAGTAACATCATCATAGCCTTTTACTCTATTATAAAACTCTTTGCATAAATCTTGTGGACTTGTTGCAAGTGTTTTGTCTTTTAAAATTTGTTGTTTTTCCTCTTTTGAGTACATAAACGCATTACCTATAAATTTTTCTTCTACAGGTCTTGCACCTCTCATAATATAGCCACGCCCTTTAATATCAGGTAGTTTTTTTGCAATATTATATAAAAACATTCTAAATTTGTAAGGTAATATTTTTTGATAAGTTTTAAAAACGTGAGGTTCGTTGTAAACTGTATATCCGCCGAAAAGCTCGTCTGCTCCCTCGCCTGAAAGAACTACTTTTACGTGTTCGCTTGCTATTTTTGACACAAAGTACAAAGCTATACATGATGGATCTGCAAGTGGTTGGTCCATATGATATTGAACTTTTTCAATATTTCCCCAGAACTCCTCAGAAGAAATAATTTTTGTGTGATGTTCAACGCCTATTTCTTTAGATAAATTTTGTGCATAACTTATTTCATTATATTTAAGCCCAAAATCAAAACCTACTGTAAATGTTTTTTGGTCGGCAAAGTATGTTGATACGTAACTTGAGTCAACACCGCTTGATAAAAAGCAACCCACCTCAACATCGCTTATTTTATGTGCATTAACGCTGTTTTCAAAAACCTCTTCTATATTTTTTACAGCTTGCTCCTCAGTTAAATTGTTGTTAGGCTCAAAAGTTGCCTCAAAATATCTTTTAATATTTATTTTACCGTCTTTATATTTTAAGTAATGCCCTGGAAGTAAACAGTATATACCTTTAAAAAATGTTTGAGGTGGAACGCTATATTGAAATGACAAATATTTGTCGAGTGCTTCTATATTAAACTCTTTTTTGTAATTTTTAAATTCTAAGATGCTTTTTATCTCAGATGCATAAATAAAATTATCGCCTACTGTAGCGTAGTGGATAGGTTTTATCCCAAAAAAGTCCCTTGCAATAAATAACGATTTATCTACAATATTGTATATTGCAAACCCAAACATACCACGCAGTTTGTCAAGGATTTTTTCTTCCCACTGCTCAAAGCCATGCAAAATTACTTCTGTATCACTGTGAGTTGCAAAAGTATGTCCAAGTTCTATAAGTTCTTGTCTAATTTCTTTATAATTATATATTTCTCCATTGAAGTTTATAACCATAGTTTTATCTTCATTAAAAATCGGCTGATGCCCTGCCTCTAAATCTATAATGCTTAAACGTCTAAAACCCATGCTTATAAAATCATCTGAATAAAAACCGTTGCTATCAGGGCCACGGTGGGTGATAACTTCAGTCATATTTTTTATAGTTTCGTCTTTATCAATAATTTGACCAGTAAATCCACAAATACCGCACATAAAGTAAAAATCTCCTTAAAAATATTATACCTATTTATTTTACCATAAGAAAAAAATTGTTGCAACAAAAAACGTCTTTTTAAAAATAAGATTAGATATAATGCTTAAAAAAACGTTTAATAATAACAAATTATTAGTTTTTTTATATTTTTTAAATAAAATGTTCATAGTTTATCCCTTGTAAATTTAAATTTAGTATAGTATAATTAATGTAGATAAAATTTTGACATTTGGGAGGTAAGATATGAGCAGAGAAAAAAAAGATATTGAAAATGTCGAAAGTGAACTTGACGAAAATTTAGAAAAATCTATAGAAGAAGACGAACTAGAACAAGACATAATTTATGGTGATTACGACGGCGACGACTACGACTATGAAGACGAAGACGACGAAGAGGACGAGGACCAAGAACTAGAAGAGGAACTTGCCGAGATACAGTTATCTCCAGAAGAAAGCAAAAAGCTAAAAGAAATAACAGGTAGGAAAAAACGCAAATTTAGAAATTCTATTCTAATGAGAACAACTTTTGTTTCTATATTTATAGTATCAATAGCTACAATACTCGGCAGTGTGTTTTTCTTATTTACACCAGCACCAGGTGGCACTTACGCTATAGAGGGTGCTAACGAAAATGCTTATGTATATTATATATTTGATAATGACAGTAATGTAAGTTTTAAAAATGGCTCAGTTGAGTATAAAGGCGAATATTCATGGTCGTCGCAAGGTAGTATTTATATTAATATTCCTGAGTTTTATATGAATGACCAATATTTTTACGAGCTTACTGGTAATAATATTTTTGGAAAAAGCTTTAAAATATATGATGATATGGGAAATACTTTAGTTTTGATTGAGGCAGAACTTGCACAATGCCCTATTTATGCGTACGACGAGTTTTCTCTTGAAGCAAGCAAAGACGTAATCGGAATTTGGAACTATGTAACACCTGAATTACAAACTATGACTTATAGATTTAATCAAGACGGTACAATGTCAATGGAAACTGAAACTATAAAAGTTGAAGCGAATTATTATGTTGATGATAATACAATTTATACTAATTATTATGTTGATGGACAAAACATCGAAGAAGAAATACCTTACGAAATGATAAACGGTGTTTTATTCCTAAACGAACTTGAATACGAAAAAGCTCAATAATTAAATTAACCGCTATTTGGAATTTATCCATTTAGCGGTTTTTAGTAGTGAAGAGTGAATGTTAAAATCCTTACGGATATAAAATAAGTGAAGAGTGAATAGTGAAAAGTGAATAGTTAATGTGAAAATCCTTACGGATTTTTTTATTTATAAAGGGCGTTTGCTACTTATGTTATCTTCTTCTGTCTTAAAATTACGCATTACGAATTTTTCACTATCAACTTTCAACTCTCAACTTTCAACTCTCAACTCTTCACTATTCACTATTCACTCTTCACTTTTCACTCTTCACTATTCACTGTTCTTCTAGTCTTCATTTATAAGTTCTGCTCTATCTTCTGCAAGACCTTTTAAGACGTCGTCAGGTAATTTTGGAAACTGAGGATTAATATTTTCAAGTTGCTCTAAAATTATTTCAGACACAAGGTATCTAGTATACCATTTTGAATCAGCTGGCACTACATACCACGGACAATCTTTAGTAGCTGTATTATTAATAGCCTCTTCGTACGCTTCTTGGTATTCGTCCCAGAGTTTTCTCTCTTTAATATCAGACTCTGAAAACTTCCAATTTTTAATTTTTTCGTCAATTCGTGATAAAAATCTCTCTTTTTGCTCCTCTTTAGAAACATGAAGAAAAATTTTAACTATCCTATAACCACTATCAAAAAGGTAATTCTCGTAATTTACTATATGTTTATACCTTTTTTCTATAATATCATCGCCTAAACATCTTTTAGGCATTTTATAATTTTTATAAAGTTTTCTTACTTTAACAACTAGAACGTCTTCATAATACGAGCGGTTAAAAATAGCGATATAACCACGAGGTGGTAAAACTCTATTAGCACGCCACAAAAAATCGTGCGATAATTCTCTTGAGGACGGTTGCTTAAACGGTGCTACTACAACGCCTTGAGGGTTTACACCTTTCATAACGTGTTTAATTGTGCCATCTTTTCCAGCGGCGTCCATAGCTTGCAAAATAATAATTAAACCTTCTTTAGCCTCTGAGTATAATTTTTCTTGCAATTGTGAAATTTTAAGTAAATTTCCTTTAGTTAAACTTAAGTACTCCTCTTTAATTTCTTTTGCTTTGCCTGCTCCTGTTGGGAATTTATCTAGCTTAATTTTTTCAGTGCCATTTACTTTTAAATCTTGAATTTTCATAACGATATCAATCCTTTCTATTATATAGGGGTTTTTGCAATATCAACTTATATAGATTTAAATAGGTCTTTTATTTTTTTAATATCATTTTCTGTCGCTTCATTTACTAAAGCTAACGGAAAACTAATATTTAAATTTTCATATTTAGAAACGCACATCTTTTTAAAAGGTAAAAAGTCAACTCTTTTTATGCAATTATAATTTTTAGTCAACTTTTTTAATTTTTTTATATCTTGTGTACTGTCTGTTATAGTTGGAACTACAACGTATCTTATATATGTTGTGATGTTTTGTGTTTGTAGATAATCTAAAAAACTTATAACGTTTTTATAACTTCCACCGCATATATTTTTATATCCTTTTTCATCTAACGCTTTAATATCGAGTAAACAAGTGTCACAATATTTCAATAACTCTTTTACTTTTTCGTTTAACACAACACCTGAAGTATCAAGTGTTGTGTTAATATTATTTTTTTTAGATAGATGAAAAATTTCTTTTACAAAATCAGGTTGCAATAAAGCCTCTCCGCCTGAAATTGTAATACCGCCATTATCACCAAAATAAGGTTTGAACGCTTTTATTTTCTCAAAAATCTCATTTGAGGTGTACTCGTCGCCTTGTGAAGTTTCCCATGTATCTGGATTATGACAATATTTACATCTTAGCGGACAACCTTGCAAAAATACAACGCTCCTAACACCGTCGCCATCTACAGTGGAAAAACTTTGAATTGAATGTACCAGTCCCTTTTCCATGTCATATTTTTTCGTGGAAAGTTCTGCTTATTACTTCTTGTTGCTGTTCTTTTGAAAGCTTATAGAAATTAACTGCATAACCTGAAACACGTATAGTTAAATTTGGGTATTTTTCTGGGTTTTCGTATGCTTCAATTAACATTTCTTTATTTAAAACGTTTACATTAATATGGTGAGCTTTATTTTGAAAATATCCATTAATAATGTTTACAAGGTGATTTTGTCTTGTGTCGTCGTCACTGCCTAAAGTTTGCGGAACGATAGAAAACGTGTTTGAAATACCATCTCTGCAACATTCATAAGGAAGTTTTGATACAGAATTTAAAGACGCAAGCACTCCGTTTTCTTCTCTATTATGCATAGGATTAGCACCAGGAGCAAACGCTTGACCTGCTTTTCTGCCGTCTGGAGTGGCTGACGTTTTTTTGCCATACACAACGTTTGATGTTATTGTTAAAACAGATAATGTATGTTCTGAATTTCTATATGTCTTAGTTTTTTTAAGCTCCGCAAAAAAATCTTCAAGTTGAGTTACTGCAATTTTGTCTACCCTATCATCATTATTGCCGAATTTAGGGAAATTATTATCGCTTTTAAAATCAACTATATATCCGTTTTCATCTCTTATTACTTCAACTTTTGTATGTTTAATTGCACTTAAAGAGTCAGCAAGAACGCTTAAACCAGCAACGCCAAACGCCATAAATCTATGTACTTTTGTATCATGAAGTGCCATTTGTGTTTTTTCATATGCATATTTATCGTGCATAAAATGTATAGTATTCATTATATTTACGTATAATTTGCATAGCCATGCACGGTACTTTTCAAAACGTATCATTACTTCATCAAAATTCAAAGTATCGTTTTGGTAAGGTGACGTTTGAGGTCCTATATTCATTTTGCTTGTAATGTCATAACCGCCGTTAAGTGCAAGTATTAAAAGTTTAGGTAAGTTACATCTTGCTCCAAAAAATTGCATCTGTGTGCCTAAAGTCATTGCAGAAACGCAACACGCAATACCATAATCGTCGCCGTAAATTTTACGCATAATATCGTCGTTTTCATATTGAATAGATGCCGTATCTATAGACACTTTTGCACAATACTTTTTAAATTCACTTGGCAACTTATCCGACCATAAAACTGTTAAGTTCGGCTCAGGAGATGAACCCATATTATAAAGTGTATTTAAAAATCTGAATGTGCTTTTAGTAACTAAAGTACGCCCGTCTTTTCCCATACCGCCCAAACTCTCAGTTATCCACATAGGGTCACCACCGAAAAGCTCGTTATATTCTGGTGTTCTCAAATGGCGTGCCATTCTAAGTTTCATTACAAAATCGTCTATAATTTCTTGAGCCATTTCTTCAGTTAAAATATTTTCCTTTATATCTCTTTCAATATATATATCAAAAAATGTGCTTACTCTACCTAGTGACATTGCCGCACCATTTTGCTCTTTTATTGAGGCTAAATATGCAAAATATGTCCATTGTACGGCTTCTTTTGTGTTTTTTGCAGGTTTTGAAATATCATAACCATACATTTTTGCCATCTCTTTTAAAAGATTTAAAAATGTTAGCTGTTTGTAAAGTTCCTCACTAAGCCTTATATTTTCTGTACTCATATCTTCTTTTGATAAATTTATTTTATCTTGCTTTTTCATCTCAATTAATCTATCAACACCGTAAAGTGCAACACGTCTATAGTCGCCAATAATTCGCCCACGTCCGTATGCATCTGGCAAGCCTGTAATTATTCCACTTTTACGTGCAAGTAGCATATCTTCTGAGTATACTCTAAAAACTCCGTCATTATGTGTTGTTTTATATTTGAAATTTTCTTCTACTTCGTCAGACAAGGTATAACCGTAATTTTCACACGATTGACGTGCCATTCTAATACCGCCAAAAGGGTTTACTCCTCTTTTTAAAGGCGAATTTGTTTGAAGTCCTACAATAATTTCCTTTTCTTTTTCAAGATAACCTACGTCATAAGATAATAAAGACGATACCTTATTAACGTCAATATCTAAAACGCCGTCTTTTTCTCTCTCAAGCTTAAATAACTGTTCAAGCTTTTTGTAAAGGTCTTTTGTACGCTTTGTAGCACCTTTTAAAAACGATGCATCACCCTCATAAGGTTTATAATTACATTGTATGAAATTTCTTACATTAATTTCATTTTGCCATTTTCCACTGTTGAAATTTTCCCATTGTTTAAACATATATAAAACCTCCTATTACCTTAATTTTACCATATAAAATAGAATTTAACAATATAAAATTGACGCTTGACATTATGTGGGTAAAATATTACAATATTAAGTAATGCATCTCAAAAACGAAAGGATAATTAAAATGGATAATAACCAAAAGACTATGGAAAAAATTGTAGGACTTTGTAAAAATAGAGGTTTTGTATACTCTGGCTCTGAAATTTACGGCGGACTTTCAAACACATGGGATTACGGCCCATTAGGTGTTGAATTTAAAAACAACGTTAAAAAAGCATGGCTTAAAAAGTTCGTGCAAGAAAATAAATATAATGTAGGTTTAGATTGTGCTATTCTTATGAACCCACAAGTATGGGTAGCGTCTGGTCACGTTGGCGGTTTTTCAGACCCGCTTATGGACTGTAAAGAGTGCAAAACAAGACATCGTGCTGACACTATGATTGAGGAGTTTGGAGCAGACCCTAACAACATGAGTACCGAGGATATGTCGAATTTCATTAAAGAAAACAACATTTGTTGCCCTGACTGTGGAAAAAACAATTTTACAGATATTAGAAAATTCAACTTGATGTTTAAAACATTCCAAGGTGTAACAGAAGATGCAAAAAACGAAATATATTTAAGACCAGAAACTGCACAAGGTATTTTTGTAAACTTTGCAAACGTTCAAAGAACTTGTAGAAAAAAAGTGCCATTCGGTATTGCACAAATTGGTAAATCTTTTAGAAACGAGATAACTCCAGGTAACTTTACATTTAGAACACGTGAATTTGAGCAAATGGAGCTTGAATTTTTCTGCAAACCAGGTACTGATTTAGAGTGGTTTGGATATTGGAAAGATTACTGCAAAAACTTCTTGCTTAATTTAGGAATTAAAGAGGAAAATATGCGTCTACGTGACCATAGTGCAGACGAGCTTTCTTTCTATTCAAACGCAACTACTGATATAGAATTTTTATTCCCATTTGGTTGGGGAGAACTTTGGGGTATTGCTGATAGAACAGATTACGACTTAACACAACATCAAAATCACAGCACAAAAAGTTTAGAATATTTCGACCCTACAGACAATTCAAGATATATTCCATACGTAATTGAGCCGTCTTTAGGAGCAGATAGAGTAGCTCTTGCGTTCTTATGCGATGCATACGACGAAGAAGTAATTGATGAAAAAGATACAAGAATTGTAATGCGTTTACACCCTGCACTAGCACCTTATAAGGTTGCGATTTTACCTTTATCTAAAAAATTATCTCCAAAAGCTGAAGAAGTTTTTGATACTTTATCTAAACATTTTATGGTTGAGTTTGATGAAACTGGCTCTATTGGCAAAAGATATAGAAGACAAGACGAAATAGGAACACCGCTTTGTATTACTTATGACTTTGACAGTGTAGAAGATAACCAAGTTACAGTGCGTGACCGTGATACAATGGAGCAAATAAGAATTTCAATTGACAAGCTTGT
>CAYJFG010000059.1:5150-13108 GCA_964369305.1 uncultured Eubacteriales bacterium | reverse complement strand
ATTTGGAGTCTATTTTCTATTTTTATTTGTTACCTATCTATTGTATCATAACATTAATTTTAATTAATAAAAAAATATTGCTAAAATGTTAAAAATGTTTTATAATTAACAAATAGTAAATATTTGAGGTGTAAATATGGGAAAGCCTAAAAATAATATAGGTGTGTACATAAGTACAATAATCATATTGTCGATTATTGTTATATCTATGATTAATTATGTGTTTGTTGCAAAAGACGTTATAACAAATGTTAGTATTTCCCCAGTAAGTAGTGTTAATATAACATCAAATAGCGAAGAAAACTCAAGTACCATTTCAAAACTAGAAAAACAAGTTGATAAAGTATTAGAGTTTGCGAGCAGTAAGGCTGATGAAATACTTCTAAGAGATTTTTTTATAAATTTAAATACACAAATTGATTTATTATTAGGCGAAAGATTAATTACTGATAGTGAAAAAACAGTAGGTTTGCTTGATAATGGTTACCTTGCTTTTGTTACAGAAAAGCCTGAAAGCTCAGTTGATGACCAATTAAACTTTATGTTTGATTTGCAGGAAAAAATATCAAAAAGTAACCCAGATACAGATATGCTTTACGTGCAAGCTCCTTGTAAAATAAGTAAATTTGACCCACAAATGCCTGATTATGAACCTGCAAATATCAATAAATTACTAGATTGGTTTTTAAGTGGAATAGAGGGCAAAGTAGATTATATAGACCTTAGACAAAATATGTATGACCAAGGAATAAATCAGTATGATTACTTCTTTAAAACAGATCACCACTGGACACCAAAAGGTGCTTTTTGGGCAACTAATGAAATATCAAAAACACTTGAGCGTAATTATGGGTTTGAAACAAATTACGACTATCTAAATTTAGATAACTACAAAATTGATGTTTACAAAGATGTATTTTTAGGTTCAGAAGGAAAAATAGTTGGTGATGGATTAACTGGTAAAGATGATTTAAGTTTAATTTATCCAAAATTTGAAACTGATTTTACTTTTGAAATTCGTGGTTATAATATAATTAAAAACGGTACATTTGAAGAAACTATTTTTGATTATGATTATTTGCATATACATGATGGTAAAGATATGGTATACTTAGGAGGACATCATGCTAATGCAATTATAAAAAATAATAACGTTAATAACGGAAAGAAAATTTTAATTGTAAAAGATAGTTTTGTTAATGTTGTAGCACCATATTTAGTTTTAAATTATGAGCAAATAGATTTAATAGACTTAAGAATGTATGATAGAATGACGATAGATGAATATGTAAAAGCAACAAATCCTGACTTAGTTATGTTTTTATATACAGAAACTCCGCTTGCTGGATTTGATTAATAATGACAATATAAAAAGAGGTGGATAATTATATGCTAAAACAAAATACTTTAAATAACAAAAATACTATATCTAACACGTTAAATCAAGCGAAAGAAAATTATTCTTCAATAGATTTATTTAAATTTATATGTGCAGTTTTAATTGTATATATACATACAACGCCATTAAGTTCATTTAGTATGGAATTAGATTACTACATAAAAAATATATTTACGAGAGTAGCTGTTCCATTTTTCTTTGCATCATCTGGTTTTTTCTTCTTTAAAAAAATTACATTTGAAAATGGTAAAATTAAAAAATGTAAAGAAAATACAAAATTATTTTTTACTCAAATAAAAAGATATATGCTTATTTATTTAATATGGGCAATAGTATACTTTATATGGTTATTTTTTACAACAGCACTAACTCCTGATATGGAACTCAGAGAGATACTTATCTTTGGGTATAACTGCTTTATTGATTTATTCGCGCATCCTTATTTTCACCTATGGTATATGCTTGCGATGATATATGCGTTTATTATTCTTTTTGTTGTATTAAGATATATAAGTATAAAAGCATTTATTCCAATTGCTATTTTGTTATTCATAATAAAAATTTACTTTTACGCTTACTTGTGGCTTCCAATTTCTATTCCTCAAAATATTATTGAATTAGTTAATAATGATTATATTTTTAATAGAGTGTTCGGCTTGGCAATTCCATACATCTTCATAGGGATTGTAAAAAATCATATGGACATAAAAATAGCTAAAAAAATAAATTTGATAGGGTTTATTATATTT
Organism: uncultured Eubacteriales bacterium; assembly: GCA_964369305.1. GTDB lineage: Bacteria > Bacillota > Clostridia > Oscillospirales > Acutalibacteraceae > CAYJFG01. The sequence continues at coordinate 10,960 of CAYJFG010000059.1, read as the reverse complement.
TTCTGTTTAAATGCTATTGAATTTATACTGCTATACAATTTTACAAATGCAGATACTGCATATGAGCAACTCTTTATGTTACTTCCTTGTGTTTATTTCTTCTTTAATGTTGTAACTGATATAAAGTTAAAAGAAAATACAAAAGTTTATTTAATGTTAAGAAAATTAAGTTCTTTAATTTATTTTATACACCCAATTATACAAAGGTCAATTTGGTTAATGTTTTTACCAGATGAGCCACACTCACTACTTGAATTTTTTATTGTTATGGCAATTTCAATATTATTAAGTTATATAATAATCACATTAACAAAAAATAAAATTTTCAAATTTTTAAAATATATATATTGAAATATTTTAAACTAGTATGAAAAGCCCCCAAAAAACCAAACTAAAAGGTTTTTGGGGGTTGTTTATATAATAGATTAGATTAAGCTTGTGCCGTCCATCTCTTGTGGTTGTTCTAAGTTTAAGATTTTTAACATTGTAGGGGCAATATCTGCAAGTTTGCCACCCTCTTTTAATGTGCAAGGATATCCAACAACACAAAATGGAACAGGGTTTGTTGTATGTGCTGTAAATGGTTCATCGCTATTATCTTCTACCATTTTGTCAGCGTTTCCATGGTCGGCAGTTATTAATGATACGCCACCCATTTCATTTATAGCATTTACAACGTCTCCAACGCATTTATCAACAGCTTCACACGCTTTAACAGCTGCATCAAAAATACCTGTATGACCTACCATATCACAGTTAGCAAAGTTTAATATGATAACATCATATTTACCACTTTTAATGCAATCAACGCATTTTTCGCTTACTTCAAAAGCACTCATCTCTGGTTTAAGATCGTAAGTAGCTACTGACGGAGATTTAACAAGTACTCTATCTTCACCACTGTATGGATCTTCTACACCGCCATTGAAGAAAAATGTTACGTGAGCATATTTTTCAGTTTCGGCAATTCTTAGTTGAGTTAAGCCTTTATCTGCTATATATTCACCGAATGTGTTTTTAAGTGATTGAGGTTTAAACGCAACTTCTACATTTGGCATTGTAGCGTCGTATTGTGTCATGCAGATGAAAGTAAGTGGGAAAAATCCGTTTTTACGCTCAAAACCGTCGAAAGCTTCATCAACGAAACAACGTGTAATTTCTCTTGCTCTATCTGGGCGGAAGTTAAAGAAAATAAAGCTATCGTTTTCTTTAATACCTGCATCTTTAACACAAACTGTAGGTACTACAAATTCGTCTGTAATATCTTCATTGTATGATAATTCAACAGCTTTTACAGGATCGTCGCAGAAGTTACCCTCGCCGTAAACCATTGCACTGTAAGCTTTTTCTACTCTATCCCAGCGGTTGTCACGGTCCATAGCGTAGTATCTGCCAATAACTGTAGCAATTTGTCCAACACCTATTTCTTTAGTTTGATTTACGCAATCTGCTACAAAATCTTTACCGCTACTAGGTGGCACATCTCTACCATCAAGTAATGCGTGGATATATACTTTTTCAAGTCCTTTATCTTTTGCAAGTTTTAAAATTGCATACATATGAGTGTTGTGGCTGTGAACTCCACCATCTGAAAGCAGACCCATTATGTGCAGTGCTGAGTTATTAGCTATAGCGTTGTCAACGGCTTTGTTAATAGCTTCGTTTTGGAAAAAGTCGCCGTCTTTTATTGACTTTGTGATGCGTGTAAGTTCTTGATATACTACTCGTCCTGCACCAATATTTGTGTGTCCTACTTCACTGTTGCCCATTTGACCATCTGGAAGACCAACGTCCATACCAGATGCACCAATTTGAACCATAGGATTTTTTGTTAAAATTTCGTCTAGGTTTGGAGTGTTTGCAAATTTTATTGCGTTGCCTTTTTCGCCACCAAAGCCGTAGCCGTCCATAATTATAAGAGCTAAAGGTTTTTTCATTTAAACCGACCTTTCATTTTTTTAAAGATACTAGATACCAGAAAGTAGATACCAGTATCCAGAAAAGACCAAAAATTTATATTTTTGTCTTTTAATTGCGAATTACGCATTACGAATTAAATCATTTGCTTGCACTTGCTATAATTGCAGCAAATTTATCAGCAAGTAATGAAGCACCGCCAATAAGTCCGCCGTCTACATTTTCTTTGCCTAGTAATTCGTCAGCGTTTGCATCGTTCATAGAGCCACCATATTGGATTGTAACACTGTTTGCTGTGTCGCGGTCGTAAATATCGCATAAAACTTCTCTAATAGCTTTACAAACTTCTTCTGCTTGATCAGATGTAGCTGTTAAGCCTGTGCCTATTGCCCATACTGGTTCGTAAGCTATGATAATTTTGCTCATTTCTTCTTTAGAAACGCCGTTTAAAGCAAGTTTTGTTTGAGCTTCTACTAAAGCGTTTGTGATGCCCATTTCTCTTTCTTCTTTTAGCTCGCCAACGCATAAAAGAACTGTAAGACCAGCGTCTAAAGCTGCACGTGTTCTTAAATTAACTGTAATATCAGTTTCGCCAAAATATTGACGTCTTTCGCTATGGCCGATAATTACATATTCAAGACCCATTGCTTTTAACATATCAGCAGAAATTTCAGCTGTATACGCTCCACTTTTTGCCCAATGGCAGTTTTGAGCGCCGATTTTTACGTTTGTGCCTTTTGTAACTTCTAAAGCGTTGTAGATGTCAACGTATGGAACGCACGCTATAACTTCGCAATTAGCGTCTTTTACTAAAGGAATTATCTCGCTTAAAAGAGTAGTTGTTTCTTCTGGAGTTTTATTCATTTTCCAGTTACCAGCGATAACTGCTTTTCTTAAATTTTTATTCATTTTGATACGACCTTTCAATTTTATTTATTTCGTAATTCGTAAAAAATTGTAGAGCAAGGGTTTTACTCTTGCCCGTTGAAAATAGTGAAGAGTGAATACTGAAAAGTGAAGAGTGAATAGTGAATAGTGAATAGTGAATGTGAAAATCCTAACGGATTTTTTGTTTATAAAAAGAATTAAAAATTTTTATATTATTCATCTATTAATATAATTTGGTTAATTACTCTTAAATTCAATTAAATTTGTAATTTGTAAATAGTTGTAGGGTAAGGGTTCTACTCTTGCCGTTGAAAATAGTGAAGAGTGAATAGTGAATGTTAAAATCCTTGCGGATTTTTTAATTTATAAAAGACATAAAAGATTTTTTTGTTATAAATTAATAAGTTTTGTCTTTTTTCTGGATACTGGTATCTGTTTCTGTCTTTTAATTACGAATTACGCATTACGAATTACGAATTATATTATGGGCGGAACAAAAAATCGTCCGCCCAAAGTTTTAAGTTTTAATTATTCTTTTTCGTTTAGGCAAGAAATACCTGGTAGGTCTAGTCCTTCTAGGAATTCTAAAGAAGCACCGCCACCTGTTGAAATGTGTGTCATTTTATCTGCAAAGCCTAATTTTTCAACCGCAGCTGCTGAGTCACCGCCACCGATAATAGAAACAGCACCACTATCTGCAACAGCTTTTGCCACTGCAATTGTACCAGCTGCAAAGTTTTCCCACTCAGAAACGCCCATAGGTCCGTTCCATACTACAGTACCAGCACCTTTGATAGCGTCTTTATACATTTCGATTGTTTTAGGGCCGATATCAAGACCCATGAAATCGTCGCCGATCTCACATGAGTTAAATGTTTGAGATTCAGTATTAGGGTCAAACTCTTTACCACATTTATTATCTACAGGAATTAATAATTTAACGCCTTTTTCTTCAGCTTTTTTAAGCATTTCGCCAGCAAGTTCAACTTTGTCTTCTTCGCAAATTGAAGTACCGATTGAATAGCCTTTTGATTTAAAGAAAGTATAAGCCATACCGCCACCGATAATTAAAGTGTCTACTTTATCGATAAGGTTATTAATAACGCCGATTTTGTCAGAAACTTTTGCACCGCCTAAAATAGCGATAAAAGGTCTTTTAGGGTCAGCTAAAGCAGTACCCATAACTTTAATTTCTTTTTGGATTAAGTAACCGCAAACAGCAGGTAGGTAATCAGCAACGCCAGCTGTTGATGAGTGAGCTCTGTGAGCTGTACCAAAAGCGTCGTTTACAAAAATTTCTGCCATTGATGCAAGTTCTTTTGATAATTCAGCGTCGTTTTTAGTTTCGCCTTTCATGAAACGTACGTTTTCTAAAAGAACAACTTCACCCTCTTTAACGTCAGCTGCTAAAGCTTTTGCACTGTCGCCAATAACGTCAGTAGCCATTTTAACTTCTGCACCTAATTTTGTTGAAAGGTAAGCAGCAACTGGAGCTAAAGAGAACTTCATGTTAAATTCTCCTTTTGGTCTGCCTAAGTGTGAACATAAAATAACTTTAGCGTTGTTGTCAACTAGATATTTTATTGTTTTGAAAGCTTCGTCAATACGTTTTGTGTCAGCAATATTGCCTTCACCATCGAATGGTACGTTAAAGTCGCAACGTACAAGTACTTTTTTGCCAGCTACATCGATGTCTTCAACTGATTTTTTGTTAAGATAATTCATGAGTAATTTCCTTTCTGGATATAAAAAATAAATATTTAAGTATTCCATCAAACCTTTTTAAAGGGTTGTGATTTAATTAACACTCTTACCACTATTTTATAATACTTTAAACATTTTTTCAATAGGTTTAATGTATTTTTTTACAATATTTTACACCGTATTTCGTAAATTATGCACAATAGACACTCTGTATCTAACATTATCTTTATTTTGCAAAAAATTTTTTATGGAAAACCTTTTTTTTTACAAAAAAGCTATTATTTTTTATATTTTATATGGTATAATAAAACCATATGCAGTTTGAAAGGTGACGAAAATGGAAGAAAGAAAAAATAATAATTTAATAATAGGTAGAAACCCAGTTTCTGAGGCTATTAAAAATAATACGATGATAGATAAAATTTTAGTTTCTAAAGGATTTAACAATACATACTTAAGCACATTAGTTGCAAAGGCAAAACAATCTAATATACTTATAAAAGAAGTTGATAGCAAAAAACTTGACTTCATTACAAATAATGCAAACCATCAAGGTATTGTTGCATACACTTGCATAAAAGAGTATTGCTCAGTTGATGACATTTTAAACTACGCAAAAGAAAAAAATGAGCCTCCTTTTATAGTAATACTAGATGAAATAGAAGATCCTCAAAATTTAGGTGCAATAATTAGAACGGCACATTGTGCAGGTGTTCACGGCGTAATTATTCCAAAAAGAAGAAGTGCAACACTTAGCTTTATAGTAGGTAAAGTGTCTGCTGGTGCTGTTGAATATATGAATGTTGCAAGGGTTACAAACATTTCGGCTACAATTGATGAGCTAAAAGAAAAAGGCTTATGGATATACGGCACTGATATGGACGGTCAAACATGGTATAAAACTGACTTAAAAGGTGCAGTTGCTTTAGTAATTGGCAATGAGGGCAAAGGGATAAGCCGTCTTGTAAAAGAAAAATGCGACGTTATGGTGTCGATACCGATGCTTGGTTCTATTAATTCGCTAAATGCATCAGTTGCTGGTGGAATAATCATTTATGAAGTTGCAAAACAGAGATTAGAAAGTAAATAATATAGAGAAAATAAAAAGAAAGGAGAAAGTGAAATGGCTGAAAATCAAGAAAAATTCAATTTTTTAGGAAAAATTAAAAATTTAATAAATACAACTGAAGAAGACTACGAAGAAAAGATTAAAGAAGAAGAGCAAGTTGTAATGAAAGAAGTTGTATTTAAACAAGATAGTAAAATTGCTGATTTGAACAAGGTACGTTTAGCTATTGAGC
>CAYJFG010000059.1:0-5140 GCA_964369305.1 uncultured Eubacteriales bacterium | reverse complement strand
AGAAAAGGAAAAACAAGATGCACTAAAATTAAAAGAGAGTATAAAAGAAGAATTAAAAGAAGAGTTAAAAGCTGAGATAATAGGCGTCCAAAACGTAGAAAAAAACGAAAATAAAGAAAATATAGAAAATGTAGAAAATCAAGAAGACGAAAAAATAGACATCAGCATAAATTACGAAAAAGAAGAAGTAGTAGTTGAAGAAAAAGAAGAACCAAAAACACATTATGAAGAAATTAAACCTTTTTTATCTAAAAAAGAGCAAAAGGAATTAAATAAACTTGAGAAAAAAGCTGAAAAACAGGCTAAAAAAGAAGAAAAAAGGTTTGAAAAACAAAGAAGAGAAGAAGAAATATTGAGCGAAAATATTTATACAGCGTCGCTTGCAAATAAATCTTTTGCAAGAAGAAATTTTTCAAAACTCGTAACACTTTATGAGTTTTTAAATGAAAAACCAGACGAATTTTCGCCACAACAAGTAGGATTTAGTGCAACAAAAAAAGGAAATCCACATTATACTGCAAAAAAACAGAAAAGAAAAAAACAAAGTGGACAAGTAGTTAATAATGAAGACGAAAACTTGTCGCTTCCAAAAACATATGTAAATGGTGTTGAAGTTCCGCATTATAAACATGAGGGAGCTTACGAAAAAATTTCGCTTGCTGGAGATAGAATTTCTTACGTAATAAAGAAAGAATACTCAACTTACATAAAAATGGCAAAAGACGAAGTGAAAAGAAACGAAAAAGAACAATTAAGAGAAGAAAAAATCAATAAAGCCATTAAAAAAGAAGAAGAAAAAGAAATTACTTATGCTAAAAAGAAAGAAAAAGCAAATACTGAGGAAAAAGTAGAAGTTAATAAGTCGATTAAAGAAAGACTGTTTGGTAGCTATATTAATGCGACTGCTGAAGAAAGTTTTGCTCAATTTAGGCAAGTTAAAGAAGAAAGTACGCAAGACTTTGAACGCAAACAAGACGCTAGGTCGGTAAATGCTGAAATTAGTATTGAAAAAAATAAGGCTCTTGCAAAAAGCATTGCTGTTGGACTAGCGTTTTTAATTTCGTTAGCGTTTTTAATTCTTCAAAGGTTTTCACCGCAAATTTTAACGCAAAATGTACCTAATTCAGATATAGTAGTATCTGTTAGCAATTTAATTTTGTTAGTAATAAGTTTGGCGTTAAGTCACTTAATAATTATAAACGGCTTAAAACCGCTATTATCCTTTAAAGGAAATGAAGAAACTGCCGTTGCGGTAGCGTCAATTGCTACTGCCATACAAGCTATTATTTCGGTGTTTTTTAGTGCTAGTTTCTTTAATCTAGAAAGAAATTTATACGTATCTATAGCGTTGTTTTTGCTTTTTGTTACATCTTTAGGCAAGTTTGTAATGCAAGCAAGAGTTAAAAACAACTTTAAATTTTTATCAAATAATAAAAGAAAATATATTGTTAAAATGATGAACGACGAAGAAAACGCAAGCAAAATGATAAGCAAAACTAAAGCCGATAAACCTTATGTTGCTTTTCAAAGAAGAACAAACTTTTTAAAAAGGTTTTTAAAATTGTCGTATACTCCAGATATTAGCCAAAATGCACTTGCACGAGTTGCACCGTTTTGTACAGCGTTTGCCGTATTTGTTTCAATTGTTTATGGTATAGTGTTTAATAATTTTATAGATGCAGTTGCAGTTTTAACGGCTCTTTTATGTGTAAGTGTACCAGTGTGTGGTATTTTATCTCAAAACATCTTGATGAATAATCTTTGTAGAAAAGCTATCAAAAAAAATAGCATGATAGTAGGGTTCCCGTCTGTTAGGGAGTTTTCTCAAACTCGTGCAGTTATGATAGACTCAAGACAATTATATCCACGTACAAAAGTAAATCTTGTTACAATTAAAGTGTTTAACGAAAATAGGTCGCCACTAGCATTTAGAAATGCAGCAGCCGTTTTAAAAGTTGCAAACACTCCTTTAACTTATATGTTTGAACAATTTTTGTCGGACGACTTGCCAACGCCTGCTGTTGATATTGTTAAATACGAAGACGGCAAAGGACTTGTAAGCTTTATAGCAAACGAAAAATTGTTAATAGGCACTAGGGATTTTATGATTTTAAATAAAGTTGACGTTCCAAGCGTTGATTTTGAACAGATAAATAAGGAAGCTCCAAGTGATATAGTTACGTATATTGCTATTGATAACGAATTAATTGCGATGATAGTTACAGAATATAAAGTTGACAAAAAAATAGCTAAAGAACTTAAAAAACTCGAGAAATTAGGAGTTACTTTACTTGTAAGAACGGCTGAACCTAATATTACGCAAGCTTTAATTTCAAATGACTTTAATTTGTACCACAAGTTTGTAAAAATTCTACCAGCAGATTTAGGCAACGTGTGTAAAGAGGAAATGGCTGTTATTGAGCAAAACTCTGTTGGTACAGTTTTAACAAGAGGAAAACTTACTTCACTTGCGTTTGTGTTATCTCGTTGTATAAAAATACAAAATAATATTTCTCTTGTAAAATCTATTCAAGTTGTTTCTATTGTAGTAGGCTTGATTTTGTCAATTGTCATTATATTTACAGGACTAACAGGTCTTCGTGCTTTAGAAGTTCTAATTTATTTAGGATTTTGGAGCTTAGTTTCTATAATTGCACCTAAATTTTTAAAAATCTAATTCGTAATTTGTAATTTGTAATTCGTAATGCGTAATTCGTAATTCGTAATTCGTAATGCGTAATGTGTAATTCGTAATTTGTAATTTGTAATGCGTAATTCGTAATTAAAAGACAATAATCTAAAATATTCAAAAAGAGGTAAAAAAGTATGAAAATAGCACCATCGTTATTATCTTGTGATTTTTCACAAATAGGAAATGAAGTTAAAAGAATGGAAGAGGCAAACGCTGATATGTTGCATTTTGACGTTATGGACGGTCACTTTGTGCCAAACTTAACTATTGGCTCAGATATTGTTGCTTTTTCAAGACCACACTCAAAATTGCCTTTTGATGTTCATTTAATGATTGAATATCCATACGACTATATAGAAAATTTTGCTAAAGCTGGTGCTGACATTATTACGTTCCACGTTGAAAGCAAATCAGATATTAAAGAAACTATCAAAAAAATTAAATCTTATGGAGTAAAAGCAGGGCTTGTAATTAAACCAAATACAGTGCCAGAGTCTGTTTTTGAATATCTCGACGACTTATATATGGTGTTAATTATGACAGTTGAACCTGGGTTTGGCGGTCAATCGTTTATGGAAAATATGCTTTATAAAGCTAGAGCTATAAAAGATGAGGCGAAAAGAAGAGGAATTGACATTTATATTCAAGCTGACGGCGGAATAAATGAAAATACTATTGAAAAAGCACATAATGCAGGTGTTGATATATGCGTATCTGGTACTGGAGTTTTTAAAGCACCAGACGCAAAAATAGCTATCGAAAATTTAAAAAGTTTATGTAAATAAAAAAGAAGCCAAATTTCTTTGACTTCTTTCAAGTATACATCCGCAAACGTATACTCCAATTACTACTATATTATACAACATTTTAAGAAAATATGCAATATGTTAGACGAAATTTTTTAAAATTTTTATTCTATTAGATAAATCAGGATGAATTACCTTTGAAATAACATTAGCATTTACAGATTTTTTATACTCATTAATTATTTTATCAAAATCTTTAATAAATAATTTTAACTCTCTTTTAGGAACTTTTAATAGCTTTAAATAGTAAAAAACTAAAATAAAATAATCGCCAATAGTTTTAAAGTTGATATATGGAAGATTAAATTCTATTTTTAAGCATTGTTTCATTGCTTTGCTTGGCTCAATTCTTGCAAATCTAGTGTCAAAAATCACAGAGTTGTGTGCAACTGCGTTTCTTAAATCTTTTAAAGTGTAAATGTATTTATAAATTAGTTCACGATTTGTGTCAGTGGAGAGATTTATACCAAGATTTTTAGAAATGTCATCACGCACACTATATGTTAAGCGTGATAATAGAGTTCCAAAATTTCCCATTGTTAGGATTTCAAATAAAGCCCATAGAGGTACATCGCCATAATTAGAATGATTGTAAAAGTGAGTTATTTTTGCGTTGTTTTCACAATACGCACGAGAAAGATTTGATTGGATTGTAGTTTGTAACTTCAATTTGTTTTTTTGGTGTTTTTTTCGAGTTTCTTCAGATATTCCATCAGGAGAAGTTTTGTAACTTATAATAACTTTGTCATACATTTTATGTATATTTTCAGAATTTGAATGTATTAAAATACTTTCAAGAGCTATGTTTTTAACAGCAGTTTCGATAAACATTAATTTACTGTAAAAAAGTGATTTAAGTGCGGAGTCATATTGAATAGTTGCATGAATTTCGTCATAAGAAATGAAAGGCAATCTATTATTTGGTGATCTAAAAAAGCGATAACCTTTATATCCATGGAAGTAACCAGTGTTGATAAGTTGTCTTTTTTGGACGCTACCATTTATATTTATGCCATTGTTTCGTAAATGTTTCATTAATGCATCAGTTTTTTTATAACTCATAAAAGTCTACCTTTCAGCTATTATCTATATTAAGATTATATCATGTATTTATAATGAATACAAATATATTTAAAAAAATTTTTTTAATATTTATATGCAATGGTATAATATAAAATAATATATCAAAACCCCTAATCAGCAAAGCTGATTAGGGGTTTGGTGCCGGTGGCCGGACTCGAACCGGCACGGTATCGCTACCGGTGGATTTTGAGTCCACTACGTCTGCCAATTCCATCACACCGGCACATTTTACACGTTTTTAATTAACGCATAGTAATTATACACTATTTACATTTTAAAATCAAGCAAATTTAAAGAAAAAGAAAATTTTAAATTTGCTTGATTTTGTTTTTAAAAAATTTTTATGGCAAGAGTAAAACATTTGCCATAAAATTGAATAATTCGTAATATTCAATTCGTAATTCGTAATGCGTAATGCGTAATTAAAAGACAAATAAATAATTCAAAATTCGTAATGCGTAATTCGTAATTAAAAGACATAAGCTAGATGCCAGATACCAGTGTCCAGTATCCAGAAAAAAGACAAAACTTATTAATTTATAACAAAAAAATCTTTTAT
>CAYJFG010000058.1:0-13332 GCA_964369305.1 uncultured Eubacteriales bacterium | reverse complement strand
TTTGACTGTCAATTGCAAAATTACCACTTTGGGCTACTGCCGTTACTTGTGCATTATTTCCTATCGATAAATTTACTGCGTATTGTGTTTCAGAAGACAATAACTCATATCCGCCTCTCCCTATAGCTGATGGAGCAATATATTCATTACTTTTATTTCCGCTAATAGCTTGCACTTTTGCATATCCACTTATTGTAATATTTCCGCCTATGCTATTAAAACCGCCACCAATTCCTGCTCCATTTCTTCCGCCATAGGCTTCCACTGTGCCACCGCTTATATTCGTAGTAATATTAGAAACTATATCTCTACCGCTACCGATACCTGCTGCAAAATCGCCACCATAAGCTTTTACTTCTCCACCGCTTATAGTTATATTACAGTCACCACCATTTTTCCCATTACCGATACCTGCCGCATAGCTACCTCCTATAGCTGTAACCTTTGCTGGATCTTTTATAGTTATATTGGCATCTAACCCACCCAAACTATTGCCTATACCTGGTGATAGATCTCTACCTTGTGCTATAACTGTGTAGTCTTGTATAATAACAGTACCATCACAGCCAATGCCTGCACCTACACCACCAATTTCACCAAAGGCTTTTAGCACACCACTTGAAGTGATGCTATTTCCATCTGGTCCAGTTTCTATAGTTTCACTTCCAATTTCTAGTGTAGCATTTGGATGCACTTGTATTCCTGAGTGGCCATCTTCACTTTTAACTTCATTTACGCTATTTTCTGAAAGTGTTAATTTAACATAAGATGTACCTTGTATGTCAAACGCACACTCTTTATATGTTTCGTTAATATTAACATTATCGAAATTAATATTGTGACTACCACTTAACACCCTAATTCTACTTGCCCCAGTTCCAAAAATATTTACTTTGCCAGTGTAATTTGTCCATGTCGCATTATCTCTACTGTATTGTGTGTTTGTGCCGTCGACCCTTAAGTATATATCACCACCCAAGACGTTAAGTGATACATTTTCAACAACTTCTGGTGGATCTGTTGGTTTTATTGGTTCTGTTACAATTTCCGCTTGTGTTTGTATTGTTGGTTCTATATTTAGATTATCAGAATTGTAGATATTAACTTGTGCATCTGGTGAAATTGTGATGTTTTCATAATCCTTTATTCCATAAGATGACACCACTAAAACATTTGATGTAAATGTTAGTAGCACTATTAAAGATAACGCCAATATTTTTTTGAATATATTTATTTTTTTCATAAATATTCCCTCTTTCATTACAGTAATTTTTATATATATTTTATCATACTTGCAAACATATTACAAGAACGATTTAAAATTTATACCATTTTCCATTTAACACACAAAAAAAAACAGATGACTAAAATTGTTCATCTGTTTTTTGTTATTATTTAATTCTCAATTCTTAATTCTCAATTCTCAATTTTCAATTCTTAATTCTCAATTATCCATTAATAAACAGGGTATTCGTATTTAAGCGTTTTAATTGCGTTTTCGTCTAATTTTGTATTTACAATTTCAGTGCCATTATTATATTCTACATATGGTTGAATGTAAATTGTCATTTCGTTATTACTGCCGTCTAGGTTATAGTAGTCGGCTGTTAAATAATAATTTATACGATTTTCAGCGTTTACATTTAATGTTACGTCTGTATTGCCAACCCATGTTCCGTTTAGGTCGCACGCTTCGTCATTATAAGCTACTTGATATCTTATTTTTAAGCTTGCACCGTCTATATTTTGTGGGAAATATGTAATAGGTGTAGTAAACCTTATTTTTTTAACACCATCGCTATTTACATAAGTTTCATATAGTGCATTTTCTGAAACTGCGTATGGAGTTTCGCTTACTGGAACCTTTGTATTATCGTTATAAATTGGAACTAGTTTAGTATTTTGTGTCATAATAAATTTATATTCATTTTCATATGACACAAACATTTGTTCGTCAATATTATACCAACCTACAAACTCACCACTTGTTACTGTTTGTGGTGCTTTTATCCATACAGTTTTACCATAAGCCATATTAGCTGTATATTGTGTTTCAAAACCACTATATGTATTATCGTATACATTATATACAGTTTGTGAACCGTCAACCGAAATTGCATAAATTAAAGTATCTGATAGAGCCTCAAGTGTAGCATTTGAATATAAGTTTGGATATGAACTTTCCAAAGTTTCAACTGGTAGACTTAAATTATATGTTTTGTCTGTTCCTGTAGCTGTTAATGTGATTTCTCTATCAAGAATAGTACTTCCACCATCAAATGCGTTAAATGAATAATCTTTATATCTACTTTGAGTTGTCGCAAACTGTCTAACATCTGTGCCTACATATACTGTATCTGAAACTATGTTTTGACCATTTACACCGTTTTCGTTTGGATAGTCAATATTTACATTATATCTAAGCTCTTTAATTAGTGTGCTTGGATCTACTGTTTGGCTGTCGTAATTTTCATAGTCACTGATGTAAATTACTTTGTCTGCAACGTCGGCTAAATTCATATTCGGCGTAGATCTTTTTCGATCATTTTCGTAACCATACATATAAAATTTAACAGTTTCATCATTTTCATATAGACTTGCTTTTATTAAAACACCACCAATCGTGTAGTTTTTACCAAATGATGTTAAATCTTCTTTTGATGGGTTTACTATTTCAAGTCCTTCGCCTATAGATAAAACATCACTACTATCTGTTATAGCTTTTAATCTATCTTCGATTGTGTGCCAAACATTTAACATATCATCAATAATCATAAAATAAGTTTCTACTTCATTTATAATTGTTACATTTGTAATTTTTCTATCAACTGTGTTAAAAGCATTTTTTTCTTCTGTTTCACCAGCAATTACACCGTGTTTTATAGCAGGTGAAGTTTGGTTTGGATACTGCATTTGAACTTGATAATCTGTATTTGGCTCTAATCCTGTATATGCAACTTTTGTCATACTGTTTGTATTAGTAGTTGAATATAAAACCTCACCATTTTGCATTAATTCTACTATTGTTCTAGCTTCAATAGTTTTTTTAAATGAAATATCAATTATTTTTGCAACTATTTCTCCGTCTGGTGCTGTTATATCGCCCTTGTTATCAATCGCTAAATTTCCTTCACTAACTATTGCTGTTACTTTTGCATCACTACCGATAGATAAAGTTGCTCCTTCTGGTTTTGCCACATTACTATAAACAACACCACCTGCTCCAATCGCTGATGATAAAGGAAGAATATTCATAGCAATAATTCGTCCGCCAATAGCTGTAACTTGTGCATTTGACCTTATTATAACAGTTCCACCTGCTCCTCCATCGCCACCACCAATTCCTGCTCCATAGATACCACCTATAGCTGTAATGTTACCACCGCTTATAGTAACAATTTCATTTGGAGCCTCACTGCCACCACCGATGCCTGCTCCATATTCTCCGCCTGTAGCTATAACATTACCATCATTTATATTGATATTTCCGCCATTTCCTCTACTACCACCGCCGATGCCTGCTCCTAAATTTCCGCCACGAACTTCAAGGTTTCCTACTGTTTCTTGTCCTGTCACTTCTTCACTATTTAAAGTTAGTGTTGCACCAGCTTGCACTTGAATGCCTGCTTTATAATTTCCACTTTTTAGTACATTCACACTGTCTTTTGCAAGTTTTAGATTGACATTTGAACTTCCTTGGACATCAAATGCACAAGCATTAGCAGTAGTTGAAACATCTATATTTACATTTTTTAGTATAATATTATGTGTGCCACTTTCCACTGTAACTTTATTTCCAGTAACTTCACCTGTACCTATTATTGTTAAATTATCTGTATAATTACTCCAATTAACATTATCTATACTGTACTGAGTTTCTTCTCCATTCGCTTTTAGATATATATTATATTCATTTATACTAACCGCTTTATTATCCTCACTAAGCTTAATATTATTATATGTTGTTAAATTCCCTGCACTAACAAAGTCAGTTATTAACGCACCACCTAAACTATTTCCTTGTTGTGAAAATCCATTAACTAACACTTTATATTCCTTTGCATTTACAACACCGCTAAACGCAACTGTCTGATAAGTATCTGTAGAATTATACTCAAAATTACTTCCATTGTCTCCCAAAAGCTGTGTTTTGCCTGTTTGTGCATTTTCAAAATTTAGCTGTATGCTATTTGCAACTACTTCGCCATATGGTGCTGTAATACTGCCGTTGCTGTCAAACGCTAAACCGTTACCCATAGCTACTGCTGTAACTTTTGCATTATTTCCAATAGCTAAATATGATCCCGCTTTTTTTGAATCCTCAGAAATATTATAACTACCTGCACCAATCGCTGGCGGATAGCTAAACTCTACACTATTTTCTATATTTTTTGCATAAACTTCAACTTGTGCATAATTGCTTATTGTAACACTTCCGCCTGCACCTCTTCGACCACCACCGATGCCTGCTCCACCTTCTCCACCATAAGCCTTTACGTTACCACCGTTTATTGTAATAGTTCCAGCCGAACCATAATCACCACCGCCGATGCCTGCTCCATAGCTTCCACCGTAAGCTGTAATATCACCACCACTTATAACAATAGTTCCGCCTGTTCCATTATTGTAACCACCGCCGATGCCTGCTCCTTGACTACCTCCATAAGCTATAAGCTTTCCTACTTGTTCTTGCCCTGTTACTTCTTCACTATTTATTGTTAGTGTTGCTCCAGTTTCCACATCTATTCCAGCACTATATCTTCCGCTTTTAAGTATATTTTGGCTATTATTTGCAAGTGTTAAATTTGCCCTTGTACCTGCTTTTATATCAATAGGATATGCAAATAATTTGCTAGAAAGATCTATATTTACATTATTTAGTATAATATTATGTGTACCACTTTCTACTTTAACAGTATTTTGTGTGCTTTCTATATTACCTGTATCAACATTTATACTTGTAATTTCTACAGACCCTGTGTAAGTTGTCCATTCTCCATCTGCTATTTGATACTGAGTACTTCCATAATTACTTTGTAGCTTAATGCTTCCATTCAAAATATTTAGTTGTACAATATTTTGATTACCTGTACTTAGCACATCTTCTTTTTGTGTTTGCGTAGGCTTTGTAGCTTGTGTAGTCATCTCAATTTCTTCGCTATTTGAATTATAGATATTAACTTGTACATCTGGCGATATTGTAATATTATCGTTACTTCCTGTTTCATACGCCGACACTCCTACAATACTCGACGTAAACATTAATAAAACTATTAATGTTATAGCCAACATTTTTTTAAGTATTTTTAGATTTTTCATAAAACCAACCTCTCTTTTTTAAAATTTATATATATTCTATCATATTTTTCAAAATATATCAATGTAAAACTTACATAAAAAACACATAAGAGTTTGTTTATCTTTCTTATGTGTTTTTATTCTTTTTATATAAATTTTAACTCTAAATTCTTTTATCATAAGCGTAACTTTTCATTAGTCACACAAGCTTTTAAATTACACATTATGAATTACAAATTAATAAACTGGATATTCGTATCGTACTATTGTAATTGCGTCTGTGTCTGATTTTGTATCTACAATTTCAGTGCCATTATTATATTCTACATATGGTTGAATGTAAATTGTCATTTCGTTATTTGAACCATCTGTATTATAATAATCTGCTGTTAGATAGAAATTTACACGATTTTGAGCATTTTCAATTGATGTTAAATCTGTTTCTATCCATTCTCCGTTTAAGTCGTACCATTCATCATTTAACGCAACTTGATATCTTATTTTTAAGCTTGCACCATCTACATTTTGTGGGAAGTATGTAAGTGGTGTAGTAAACCTAATTTTTGTAACGCCAAAACTATCTACATAAGTTTCATAAAGTGCATTTTCTGAAACTGCGTATGGATTTTCATTAGGTACGATACTATAGTTATCGCTATAAACTGGAATTATGTATATGTTTTGTGTCACAATAAATTTATATTCATTTTCATACGATACAAATTTTTGATCGTCTATATTATACCAACCTACAAACTCACCACTTGTTACAGTTTGTGGTGCTTTTATCCATACAGTTTTACCATAAGCCATATTAGCTGTATATTGTGTTTCAAAACCTACATAATAATCGTCATATACGTCGTATATTGTTTGCGAACCGTCAACCGAAATTGCATAAATTGAAGTATCAGCTAACGCCTCGTCAATCGCTTTTGAATATAAACTTGTATGTAAACCATCTAACAATTCAACAGGTATACTAAAATTATATGTTTTTTTAATATCTTCACCACTACCTGTAGCTGTTAGTGTGATATCTCTATCAAGTGTTGTGTCTCCACCGTCTATCGTTTCAAACACGTAAGTATAATATCTACTTTCTGCAACTGCAAATTGTCTTACGTCTGTGCCTATATATACTGTATCTGAAACTATGTTTTGACCATTTACGCCGTTTTCGTTTGGATAGTCAATATTTACATTATATCTTAGCTCTTTAATTAGTGTGCTTGGGTCTACTGTTTGGCTGTCGTAACTTACAAAATCACCAATATAAATTACTTTACCATAAACATCATTTACATTCATCGCTGGTGTAGATAATTTTTGACTACCCTCTTGACCATCAACATAGAATGTAATTGTTTCAAAAGTAGGCAGTACATCTGCTTTCATTATAATGCCTTCCATATTTTATTTTTTGCCAAACGCTTCTAATTCACCTATATTATAATACTTTTGAGATATTCCGTCATAGTATTTAAGTACTTCTCCTCTATCTGTCACGGCTCTTAACTGAACTACATAATTTGACCAAACATTATTTAACATTTCATTAGATATGAAAAAGTATACAATATCTTCAATTGTAACTTTTGTAGTTTGTCTATCTTCTGTATTGAAAGTGTCTTTTTCTACAGTTTCACCCTCAATTATTCCGAATTTCTTAACGGCAGTAGTTTGACCTGCATATAAAACTTCAATTTGATAATCTGCTTGTGCGTCTAGTCCTGTAAATGCAACTTTCAATTCTCTATCGCCGTAAACTTCATATGAAGATACAATCTCATCATTATGTAGTAAGTACACTATCGTTCCATTTTTTAATTCATTTTCAAATAAAAATTCTATTATAGTTGCACTATCATAACCTGTAGGTGCTTCTATTATGCCGTCATTATCATTAAAAGTTCTTCCAAGGTTATTATAACCAGGCACTGTTGTTACTTTTGCCTCTTTAGAAATTGCAATTTCTCCTCTACTAACAGAATTTCCACTACCAATACCAGAACCATAACCGAAACCTACAGATACAATCTCACCACCTGTTATAACGATATTTTTAGCGATACCCATATTACCACCGCCGATACCTGCACCATCACTACTACCTGTGCTTTCAATTATACCACCATTTATAGTGATAAGCTCGACATCGCCGTCAAATTCGCTACCGATACCTGCACCGCCCCAATAGCCTGTTGCAGTTATTGTACCGCCATTTATAGTAATACTGCTTGCACCACTTCTAAATCCGCCACCAATACCAGTGCTATACATTCCGCCTTTTGTTGTGATTGTACCGTCATTTACTACAATAGTTCCAGCACCTAAGCTTTGTATGCCACCAATACCAGCACCATACGTTCCGCCTAGAACATCAAGCTCACCTTTACCTGATATTGTTAAACTTGCATTTTCTAAAACTTGTATACCTGCTTTATTTTCGCCACTTTTTATAATGTTTGTAGTATTTTCTTTTAGTGTTAGATTTACGTTTGAACTACCTTGAATATCAAATGCACAAAAATCTACTAAAGTTGAACCATTAATATTTATGCCACTTAATGTAACATTTAGCGTACCCTCTAAAACTACAATTTTATTTTGAACAGCTTCTTGAGTTGATTGAGTAATTGTTACATCGCCTAAATATTTTTCAAAGTTTGTTCCATCATTACTATAATAATTTTGTCCGTTTACTTCTTTTAAGTAAATATCGCTACGAGCTATATCAAATGTAGGGCTTGTTTCAACAAATCTAACTTCATCATATGTTGCTACGTTACCAGTGCTTACAAAAGTTTCAACTGCTACATTTTCTGAATTTGTTGCTATTAACTCCTTATCATTTAATTTAGCTGTATATGTTTTATTTGCATCAATACCGCTAAACGCTACTGAACGATATTCATTTTCTAAGTTATACTCAAACATAACTTCATTATCTACAAGTAACTGTGTTTTTCCTGTTTGTAAATCTTTATAATTAAGCTGTATAATGTTTGCAACTTCTTCGCCTGTTACATTTTCGCTATTTATTTCTACACTTGCACCACTTTGCACTTGTAACCCTGCCCTACTAGAACTACTTTTAAGTATATTTTCGCTATCATTTGCAAGTATTATATTTGCTTTTGAAGTTCCTTGTATATCAAATGCAGTAGTTTTTTCTATTAATGAAAAATCTATATTTGCACCATTTAATATAATATCATGTTCGCCACTTTGTACAATCACACCGTTTTCTTGCGTTGTACCTGTAATTTCAACAAAACCTGTGTAGGCTTTAGTTTCATTATTATAATTAATTTATTTTGTGCCGTCAGCAGTTACGCTTAAAGTTACTGATGACACACTTACATCTACTAAGTTTTTTTCTGGTTCTTCCGGCTTTTGGTATTCTTCCCATGTGTAATTTTCTGAAAATAACATTGTAGAACCATTTAGAGGTAGCCCCTCTTCATTGTAAGTTGGGTATCTATCTACTGTATTTTCAAATACTACCTTGCCATTTGCAAGCTCTGCTGGTACGTCTACTTTATAAAAACCTGTAGCACTATCCATAGTCATTTGCACCCCTGGGTAAGGAGCATTCGTCAGCGGAATTTGCTCCCACGGTACGGCAGTGAAGTCACTCTCTAAATAGTAACCCTCTACACCAGCTAATGGCAACTCCGTAGTTTTATTATACGCATTGTTAAATACAACTTTTGTAGAGCCTTCTGGAATGTCGACTATATAGTTATCTTCTCCATATATGGTTTCTCATAAAAAGTCATTTTTCCCCTGACCACATTGAACCTGTTGCTATATTATAATCATCATAAAAATAAGCATATACATTTAACCAATTTAAGGTATTTGTAAATTTTATTGTTGCACCTACTCCTTGTAATGGTGTATCATCATAAATGTAGCAGTAAACTTGCTCCCAATTATACGATGAGTTATCAAAGTATACTTCTTGTGTTGTGTTTGTGTTTACTGTGTCTGTTTCTGCCGCATAAACAACAGTTGTTGGTATAACTACTGCTGATAAAATTATTCATAACGACAAAATAATACCTAGTGTTCTTTTTAGCATTGTTTGTTCCTCCGTTCTTTGCTTTTGTGTATATGTTTATAATATATTAAATTGATGAAAAATACAAGAATAACATACATATTGTTATTTAAAATTCTAAACAACGCATGAATATCTATCCATACGTTGTTCATTTTGATTTATTAAATTTAAGTTTTACTTATAATTTAAAACTGTACTTGTGTTTTTCTGTATTTTCATTAAATTTTGTATGATATCATAAATATATATATTTTTAAATACATATTTATTAACATTTTATTAATTTAATATTTGCAAAAGTTTTCATCTTATATATAATTTTAAAAATAGATACCTCTTACATAGATTTATATTATTATTTTCTAATCACAAATTAAATAGTAATATTCTAATATTTTAAAAATTAACCTATTTTTCCAGTAACATCTGTAAGCAGATTTTTCATAGTAACTGCTTCATCGTATGCAGCTTTTGCATAATCTTGCTCGCTATAATTGCCTTTTTGCCATGCACACATAATTCCCCTTGAAGAATTAACGATAGCACCTAGACCTTTTTCATCAAAAGCACCTTTTATATCGTCAGCTGTACCACCTTGAGCTCCATAACCTGGAACTAAGAAGAATGTGTTAGCCATTTCTTTTCTTAAAGTTGTTAATTGCTCTGGATATGTAGCACCAACAACTGCACCAACGCAACTATAACCATATTCGCCTACAGTGTCTGCACCCCATTTTTGGCACATTTGACCCATATGAGAATAAATAGTAGTTCCATTTTCAAGTTTTAAGTCTTGTAACTCGCCTGAACTTTTATTTGAAGTTTTAACTAAAACAAAAATTGTACCGTCTTGCTCTTTGCATAAATCTAAAAGCGGAGCAATAGTATCTGTACCTAAATATGGGTTTACTGTTAATGAGTTTGAACCAAAAGCCATAACTTTTTCGCTTTCAACATCTGTAATACCTAGATGAGCAATTGCGTATGCTTCCATAGTTGTGCCTATGTCGTTACGTTTGCCGTCAGCAATAACGTACATACCTTTTGACTTTGCGTATTCTACAGTTTTATAAAAAGTTTCTACACCTTTATAACCGTACATTTCATAGTAAGCAAGTTGTGGTTTAACTGCTGGCACGATGTCGCAAAGTGCATCTATAAGCCCTATATTATATTCTAAAATTGCAGCGGCTGCACCCTCTAAATTTTTGCCATGCTGAGCAAAAGCTTTTTCCTTAATATAACTTGGTATAAAGTCAAGTTTTGGGTCAAGACCTGCTACTGTTGGGTTTTGTTTTTCGATAATTAATTTTATTAATCTATCCATTGACATTTTTTGTTTCCTCCTAAAATTCCTAATATATATTTAACGCAAATTTTGCGTTTTATATCAAATTGTAATAAATAATTCGTAATGCGTAATTCGTAATTAAAAGACAGAAGCAGATACTATAAGAATAAACGCCCTTTATAAATAAAAAAATCCGCAAGGATTTTAACATTCACTATTCACTATTCGCTTTTCACTATTCACTTTTCACTATTCACTATTCACTTTTCACTATTCACTATTCACTCTTCACTTTTCATTTTTTATTTAATTGTCTTTAAAAACAATATTTCCATTTAAAATAGTATATTTAACTTTTCCATAAAGAGCCATATTTTCAAAAGGTGTATTTTGTGATTTTCCATGTAGTTTTTGAGTATCTACAACAAATTTTTCGTTTAAGTCAATTAAAGCGATATCGGCAACTGCACCCTCTTTAAGAACTCCTGCATTTATCCCTAAAATTTCAGCTGGGTTAAGCGACATTTTTTCAAATAGTTTTTCAAGCGTTAAAATACCAGTTTTCACAAGCATAGTATACGAAACTGCAAAAGAAGTTTCCATACCTATAACACCATTAGGAGCAGTTAAAAAGTCGCTTTTTTCTTCTACTGTATGAGGTGCGTGGTCGGTAGCTATTGCATCTATTGTGCCGTCTACTAACCCCTCAATAATCGCCATTTTATCTTCTAAAGTTCTAAGTGGTGGATTCATTCTAAAATTAGCATTTTTGCTTAAAAGCATTTCATCTGTAAATGTGAAATAATGCGGAGCAGTTTCGCAAGTTACTTTAACACCGCTATTTTTTGCACGTCTAATAATATCTACAGAAGTTTTACTACTAACGTGGCAAATATGAATAGGCACATTATACGCCTGAGCAAGGGCGATTTCACGAGCGGTCGCAACGTCTTCGCTTGAATTTGGTATACCCTCAACGTCTAATTTTTTAGAAACTTCACCCTCATTTATTATCCCTTTGCCTGCTAAAAATAAGTCTTCACAGTGCGACACAACTTTTAAATTTAACTCATTTGCTTTTATTAAAGCATCTGCCATAAATTTAGTGTTTTCAACTGGGCGTCCGTCATCAGTTAGTGCTATAATACCTGCATTTTTTAACATTTCAAAGTCTGTCATTTGCTCACTTTTAAGACCATGAGTTATTGCACCTGCAACATAAACACGAGCCGTTGCATTTTTTGCTTTTTCTAATATATAACTTACAACTTCTGCATTATCGGTACACGGCGACGTATTCGGCATTGCAAGAATTGAAGTAACACCGCCAGCACTAGCACTTAAACAACCTGTAATAATATCTTCTTTATGAGTAAGCCCTGGGTCACGCAAATGGACGTGCATATCAACTAGACCACTTGTAGCTACAAGATTTTTTGCATCTATAATAGTATCGGCTACACTTTCTTCTTTTGATATTGATTTTATTATATTATCTACAATTAAAATATTAACTTCATCATTTAAGTTTGCAGTTTTAACATTTTTTATAAGAGTACTACTCACGTTAAACTCCCCTTTTACTTATATTTTGAGAAAAAGTCGTCATTTTCAAGCATTTTATCTTCCACAGTTTTTGGCTGATAAACTGTTTTTTCTCGTGGCGGACGTCTGCTTGCTCTTTTTTGACTTTCTATTCTATTTCTTTCTTTTCTTTTTTGAATTTCGGCAATTTGCCTTTCTTTTTCTTGTTGTTCTTTTTCTATTCTTTTTTGTATTTCGAGATTTTCTCTTTCTTCTCTCTTTTGATGCTCAAGTTTTTCTCTTTCAATTCTCTTTTCTTCTCTTAATGCGTACTTTTCTTCTTCTAGCTTAAATTTCTCTTCTAATTTGGCAATTCTTAAAGCCTCTTTTTCCTCAGGCGATTTCTTTATGCTATTGAAAATAGACGCTTTTTCCTCTTCCTCTTCATAAAGGTACTCGTCGATATCTTCATTGTTAAATTTTGAAATTTCTGTTCCTCTTTCATAATCAAAATTTACATTTTTGCTTTTTGGCATAACCTCTTGGCTGTTTTCATCATTTAACATATTGATATCAACCTCAATATGTTCATCTCTTATATTTCTTTGTTTAGGCACGTCAGATTTTCTTTTATCGTTAATAACTCCATCACTTTTAAGACTTTGATAAAAATCCTCCATATAAGTTTGCGGTTGATTGTTTTTTCCATTAACCTTATTTAACTTTTGTGTTTTTTTATAAATTAATATTGCTACTATAGTGGCAAATAAAAAAGTAGTTATTAAAGTTTTTATGGCTACACCTAAAATATCTATGTTCAGTTGTCCGTCCATTATAAATCACTCCATAGGATAAAATTACTTACTATATTATACTACTATATTGGCAAAATTTCAAGATTTAAGCCACTTATAAATTTTTGCATATAAAAACGCATAAACTATTACCAATTAAAATAAGTTTATGCGTTTAATATTTTATATATTATTGTATTGGTGTTGTATACTCAAATGAATCACCTGCTGGGAATGTTCCCATAACTTGAGCTACATATCTTTGCATATATAGTGCGTCACTAATTAAAATACTACCACTTGCATTTACGTCTGCCGCTTGAGTTTGTACAGTGTCAAACCCTGAAATTAAA
>CAYJFG010000057.1:10229-13482 GCA_964369305.1 uncultured Eubacteriales bacterium | reverse complement strand
AAAAAAACAAACTCTTTACAAATTAAATAAATAAATTTATAAATTCATAATGATAATTATAGTTATTTTACATATATTTTCAAAAAATTACAAATTATTCGCTAAAGGGGTTGGATAAAATTGGTTACTCAATGCAAAAGTTTTGGGCTGTTTGGGCTTGAATCTTTTTTAGTAGAGGTAGAGGCAGATATAAGAAATGGTATGCAGTCTTTTGATATAGTAGGGCTACCTGATATGGCTGTTAAAGAGTCGAAAGACAGAGTAAGACTTTCTATAAAAAATTCAGGATTTAATTTGCCTAATGGTAAAATCGTGGTGAATTTAGCACCAGCAGACATGAGAAAAGAAGGCCCTATTTACGATTTGCCTATCTGCATAGCAATTCTCCAATTAATGGGTATTGTGAATAAAATACCAGAAGACAGCATATTTATTGGAGAGCTGTCTTTAAGTGGTAAGCTTAGAAATGTCAAAGGTGTATTGCCTATGTCACTTCAAGCTGGTAAAATTGGTTACAAAAATATATTTGTGCCATTTGGTAATGCAAAAGAGGCAGCAGTTGCAAGCGACATTTCTGTGTATCCAGTAGAAAATGTATTGCAACTTGTTAATCATTTGAATGGCAAAAAATTAATTAAGCGTCAAAAATATGAAACAGAGGATAATAAAACTCATGAAACTATACTTGATTTTGCAGATGTGAAAGGTCAAAGAGAGGCAAAACGTGCAGTTGAAGTGGCAGCCGCTGGTGGTCATAACATATTACTAATTGGCTCGCCTGGTAGCGGTAAAAGCATGATTGCTAAGAGAATAAGTACAATTTTACCTAATATGAGTTTTGAGGAAAGTATAGAAACTACTAAAATTCATTCAATAGCAGGGAACATGAAAAACAATTATTCACTTATAACTTCAAGACCGTTTCGCTCACCGCATCATACTGTTTCGTCGGCAGGGCTTTCAGGTGGAGGTGCAGTTCCTCGTCCAGGTGAGGTTTCGCTTGCTCATAATGGAGTGTTGTTTTTAGACGAATTGCCAGAGTTTTCACGCCACACTTTAGAAGTTTTAAGGCAACCTATTGAAGATGGAGAAGTTACAATTTCAAGGGTGAGCGGAAGTTTAACATATCCGTGCAATGTAATGCTTGTAGGTGCTATGAACCCTTGTGAATGTGGATATTTTGGTCACAGCACCAGAAAATGTACTTGTAATCCTAATGGCGTTTCACGATACCTTGCAAAAATTTCAGGTCCGCTACTTGATAGGTTAGATTTACATATTGAAGTCTTGCCTGTAGAATATGATGAGCTATCTAGCACTATAAAGGAAGAAACGTCACAAGAGATTAAAAAAAGAGTAGATAAAGCAAGAAAAATACAGCTTGAGAGGTATAAAGATAAAAACATACTGAGCAATTCAAGGTTAAATTCATCGCTGATAAAAGAACATTGTTATTTAGATGATAATGCAAATAAAATATTGAAACTAGCTTTTGAAAGAATGGGATTGTCGGCAAGGGCGTATGATAGAATAGTAAAAGTTGCACGAACAATTGCAGATCTTGAGGGCAGTGAGATTATAAAAAGTGACCATATTGCTGAGGCTATTCAATATAGAAGCTTAGACAGGAAGTATTGGAATAAAATTTAAAAAAATCTGCTGAAGTGCAAAAAATTACAAAATATAAAAGTATAAATTATTATAATTTTGTGATTATTGCATTATAATATAATTTGTTATTGTGCAAATAGTATAAAAAAATAACGGCAAATGATGAAATTGCACAAACTTTAAAAAGTAGGCAAGTAACTTCTAATAAAGCATTGACAATTTAGCGTAAATGCTTTAAAATTAGTATAGAGATAGTATCTTTAAATATATAAATTTATATTGGAAATAAGTTTAAAAAAAGAGGGAGGAGTGACTTCATGGAAAATACTAAATCTTTAGGATGGTTCAGTGATGGAAAGCTCTTTTGCGAAACTTTAGTTGATAAGACAGCAACAAACAAGGAAAAAGGAAAAGAAAAGCAAAGTGCAAAAAAGAATAATACAGCTACAACAGCTACAACAGCAAAAAAGGAGCAAAGTAATTATACTCCGCTAGTTGCCAGTACTAGAAGTGCTACGAATACTAAAAGTAATTCGTCGTTATTCGGTGCAGATATGGTGAAAGGCAAAGTAGGTTCAAAGCCGTCTTCTATGGATAAAGGCGTAAGCCAATATCAAATAACAGAGATAACTCAAACAGTTAAAACTATTAACAACAAAATTGACGGTATAGAAACGTCGCTTAATGAGTTAGAAGGGTTATTTAGCGAAAGAATTATGCATACTTCACATGAAGAAAAAATCGTTGAAGATATGCACGAGCAACTTCAAAAATTTAGAGAGGGTCTTTATGCTCAATTGTTAAAACCTGTTTTAGTCGACATTATTGAAGTTAGAGATAGCATTATGCGTATTTCTCAATTTTACTTAAAAAAAGCACAAGGCGAACAAGATGTACCAAACAAAACGTTCTGCGAATATGCTTTCGACTTACAAGAAATCCTTGAAAAAAATGGTGTTGAAGTTTTCAAAAGTGAAGTTGGAGATGATTTTAAGCCAACTATGCAAAAAGCAGTTAAAAAACTACCTACAACTGACAAAAAGTTACATGGTAAAGTAGCACAGTCATTATCTAGTGGATATAGTTATAATAATGTAACTATCACACCAGAAAAAATAGTAGTATATTTTTATAAAAGTACATAATTAGAAGTTGATTTAGCGAGGTAACATTAGGAATGTCAAAATTTATATATGGTATTGATTTAGGTACAACTTACTCTTGTATTGCGTATGTTGACCAAACAGGAAGGGCTACAGTGGTTAATAACATGGAGGGAACAAACACAACTCCGTCTGTTGTTAATTTTGCAAATCCTTCATTAGTTGTGGTAGGGCAAGTGGCAAAAGAAAATGCAGTTATTGACCCACACAATACAGTATCATTAGTTAAAACGTTGATGGGTAAAAGCGATTTTGCTATCAATTATAACGGAGAAGATAAATCACCAGAGGAAGTATCTTCTTATATACTTAGAAAACTGGCTGAAGATGCATCAAAGCTTATTGGTTCAGAAGTTTTAGACGTTGTTATTACTTGCCCAGCTTATTTTGGAACTACAGAACGTAATGCAACAAAAAAAGCAGGTATAATGGCAGGTTTAAACGTTATTGATATAATTAGTGAACCAACAGCCGCTGCT
>CAYJFG010000057.1:1506-10219 GCA_964369305.1 uncultured Eubacteriales bacterium | reverse complement strand
TTTATTATGGTTGCACAAAGGACAAGCTTGAGAAAACTATTTTAGTTTATGACTTAGGCGGTGGTACTTTTGACGTAACAGTTATGCATATTGATGACGCTAAAATAGAGGTTTTATGTTCTGAGGGTAGCCACCAACTTGGCGGTAAAGATTGGGACGCTGAAATAATGAATTACTTAGCTACTCAATTTGCAACAAGTGCAGATGTTGAATGTGAATATGACGAGTTTGAGCAACAAGACTTACGCTTAAAAGCAGAAAAAGCAAAACATCAATTATCATCAAGGGAAGAAGTGCCAGTAATGGTAGAAGCTTCGGGCAAACGTGAAAGAATTAGTTTGTCTAGAAAGACTTTTGATGAAATTACACAAGGTCTACTTAATGAAACTTTAGAAAAAACAGATTCAGCTATAGAGATTGCTCGTTCAAAGGGTTATGAAATAGACGATATAATTTTAGTTGGTGGATCTACTAGAATGCCTCAAGTTACAAAAGCCTTAGTCGAAAAATATAACATAGAACCTAAAATACTTGAACCTAACGAAGCAGTTGCTAAAGGTGCTGCCATATATGCATTAGGTGCATATGAGGGTAAAGTTATTGAATGGAAAGAGAAAATCGAGTCAGGTGTTGTTGACTTAGCTGATGAAAAAGTTAAACAAGAGGCAGAAAAGTATAGCGAGCAAGCATCTGTTAGTACTGTAGCTATACCAGCACTACGTGGTAAAAGCATGAAAGAAGTTGTTACAGTTGCTACAACAAAAAGCTATGCGTTAAGAGTTTTAGCTGATGGTCAAGAAAAATGTTGTAATATGATTTTCAAAAACGATAAAATGGAAAACGGTGCAGTAAAAGTTTCAAAATCTTTTGGTACTTCTGAGGATAATCAAGAAGTAGCAGAGTTAGAAGTTTACGAAACTGATTTTGATTGCGAGTTTTTTGAAGTAGACGAAGATTTTAGTATAGGTGAGGCGTCGCTTGAATTACCAGAGAATTTGCCAGCAGGCTCTCCAATTGAAGTAACTTTTGTATTGAATTTAGATGGAATTTTAGAAGTTATAGGCGAAGAAAAAACAGGTAATAATAAAATTCATGCTAAAATTAATGCCAAATCAGGAACTACAGTAAGCGATGAACTTGTAGAAAAAATCAAAGAAAAATCAAAAAGTATCGTTGTAGAATAATATTTAAACAAAATAATTATTTTCATATAAAAAGAGTGTGATTTTTTATAAATTACGCTCTTTTTTCATAATTCATAATTCATAATGTGTAATCCTTAATTCTGAATTTGTGATATGAAAATATTAATTATAATTTGTAATAATAATATAAAAACTTTGTTTTTTGCTACTGTTTTTACAATTTCTAATTAAAAGATATAAATGTAAAAATTTTTTAGTACCCTCAATACTTTTAAACAAGAACTTTAGCGAATTAGTTTATTGAAATAATAATAATGCAAACATATATTTGTAAGTGTTAATATTTGTGTTTTTGCTGTATTTTTTCGGTTTTATTTCAAGAATATTAGAAAAATTATGCAAATTAAGGTAAGAAGTAAAAAGAATACATATATTAATTATATTAGCTAGCTATTAAAAAATAAACTTTTGCACCATATATATTGAAAAAATTTAACGTAAATGATATAATTATAATGCAGACCTTGTAGTTAGTTTATTGTAACTTAATGATGGATTTTTCGCCGTGCATTTTGTAAAAGCAAAGAGTTGCTCTTTATATTATATGTGAGCGAATATATAAGGTAAATAACTATAAACTATCAGGCTAAAAATTTGGGGGCAAATTAAATGAGCATTAGAGTAGGTATAGATTTAGGCACAACTTTTAGTGTTGTTGCAAAAATTGACGAGGAAACTGGAAATCCAGTAGTAATAAAAAATAGTTTTGGGTCTTCAATTACACCTTCTGTATTATCTTTTGAAAGTAATGGTAATATACTTTTTGGCGAAGAAGCAAAAAGTATGCAGTCGGCTGGTGATAAAAACACAGTAGCGTTTTTTAAGAGAAATATAGGACATGATATGTTTTCGCTTGATATATTAGGTCGCACATATAACGCTACAGATTTGTCATCTATTTTCTTAAAAAAATTAATTGAAGAAGCTGAGGAGCAAACTGGGGAACGTATAGAGTCGGCAGTTATTACAGTGCCAGCATATTTTACGCATAAAGAACGTGAAGCAACAATTAAAGCTGGTGAAATGGCAGGGATAAAAGTAACTTCAATAATAAACGAGCCGACATCTGCAGCTTTTGCATATGGTCTTAATAAACACGATAAAGAGCAAACAGTTTTAATTTATGATTTAGGAGGAGGAACGTTTGACGTTTCTATAGCTAAAATCAATGATGAAAAAATAGAGATTATAGGTTCAGATGGTGAACACGAGTTAGGTGGTAAAGATTGGGACGACTGCATAGCAAGATATATTGCAGGAGAGTTTCAAGAGCTTTACGGAATAGATTTAAGCGACGACGAAAAAATGGTGCAAGCTTTAATAGTAAAAGCTGAAAAAGTTAAAAAAGAGCTTACATCTAAAAATGCTGTTGTAGTGCCAATAAATTATAAAGGTGTTAAAGGCAAAGTAACTATAACTGAAGAAACTTTTGAAGAAATATCGCAATTTTTACTTGAAACCACACAGGAAATTACAAACAGACTTTTAACATCAATTGAGATGAACTGGTCTAAAATTGATGGAATTATTTTAGTTGGCGGTTCAACTAGAATGAGATTTATAAGAAGTTATGTTGAAAAAATGTCAGGTAAAGAACCTTTATATGGTGTAAATGTAGATGAAGCTGTTGCGTTAGGTGCAGCTATTAGAGCGAATATTACACAAGATGGTCAAATAATAGCGGCGTTGCCAAATAAAAAGAATTCAAATTATCATGATTTAAGATTGCAAGGTGCGAAGTCTGTAACAGATGTAACGGCACATTCGCTTGGAATGATATCTGTAAATGCTGATGGCAGTAAATATATAAATAGTATAATAATAAGAAAAAACAAAAAAATTCCAGCAAGTAATACAAAGTCGTTTAAATTTAAACCACGCCATAAAGATAATGAATTAGAAGTTTATGTTTTGCAAGGTGAGTTTAAAACAGTTCTTGATAATACTATAATAAATAAATATGTAATTCATGGCGTTGAAAAAATAGAAGCAGACGAAACTGTAATTGATGTAACTTATAAATATACATCAAACGGAGTTATAAAAGTAAGTGCTATGCAAAAAGAAAATAATAAAAAATTACCAATTAGAATAGAAGAAGTTCCAGAAGATATGAGCTGGGCAGACCGTTCACCGCATGAAAATGTTCAAAATAACAATGAAATTATCAACGTGATGCTTGCTATTGACCTTTCGGGAAGCATGAGAGGAATGCCTACACAAAGAGCAATGACAGCGATGCACGATTTTGTAAAACAAATGGATAGTACACATACAAATATTGGAGTTGTAGCGTTTGCAGATGTAAGCAGTGTTATTATTAAACCAACAAACGACTTTGCAACTCTTCATAAAATAATTGAAAAGATGCCTCAAGTAAATGTAGGTGTTAGAAATGTAGGGCAACCGTTTACAGACTGTTATGAGGTTTTTGGCGACAATGTTTACGAAAACAGCACAGAATTAAATTATATAGTAGTTTTAACAGATGGTTGCTGGCATGAAGTTGAGAGATCTATTGAAGAGGCTAAAAAATGTCATCAAGCAAAAATAGAAGTAATGGCTTTAGGTTTTGGAACGGCTGATTATGAATTTTTGAAAAAAATTGCATCAACAGAAGAATTTGCATCTATTACAGATTTATCAAAATTAGGCGGATCTTTTTCAAAAATTGCACAGGTAATAAGTGAAGGTAGTGCGGCGGTTAGCATTATTTAAAGACATTAATATAAAGTTTTTATTCTTTTTTTAAACGTATGTAACTATTTGTGTTACGTTTAAAACTTAAAAACAAGGGGGCAGTTATATAAATGACTGATAACTGGTATATCATTCTTGAATTGGAAATAGACCCACCAATAGAAGATGAAGAAGTTATAGAAAATAGAATAAAAGAGAAATCTAGGTTTTGGTCAACGCATTTTAATGACTTTAAAATGGGCGCTCAATATAGAAAATGGCAACAAAACATATCTCAAATTAGAAAAGATATGATTGGTGAGTCAAATATTCGTGAGCAATTAGCAAAAGAAGCATCTAAACAATTATATTCGCAAATAGATAAGCTTATAAAATCGATTGGCAGAAAAGGCAACATAACATCAGCCGAAGGAAATAAGCTTGCTGAAAAATTTAATTTGTCTATTGAAGTGATTAAAAAACGTGCTGTAAAGCTAAATGTACAATGGAAAGATGCTGGCGAAAGTAAAGACTATAAAATGTTTTATGATAAATATTATAAAACAAAACCTAATGGCTCAGCCGTGTTTGACGGTATGAAACAGATGTTAAAATCTTTTAATGTAGATAATTTGTACGACTTTTTGTATAAAAACAGTACAATAAAAAATGCAAACAACTTGCCATGTAAAACTTTATGGGATAGAGCCGTTGAAAAAAAGAAAACTGAATTTTATAAAACTGACAACATAAGCGGTACAGGTGCAAAACTTTGCGAACAATGCAAACTTACATTTAAAGATGAAAAAAACAAAGCCGTTTACGATAGATATGTAACTTACAATAAAATAAAAACAACGCTTGAATATGCAAAAAATGTAGCAGAAATTTCAGGTAGTTTAACGCAAGAGCTTGGCGAAGAAACGATAGAACATCTTACACAGTTGTTTAAAAATAGAACTCTTGCACAAGAAATATTGATAGCTTTTTGTAAGATAGAAAATGTAAATTATAATATTACTCACGATAACACAAAAACTAAAAATTTAAAAGTTTGTAGATGTGGTGCTATTAGCGATGTATCCGACGGTAGAACAGTTTGCAGTACTTGCGGTATGGAGCTTTCTATCAACTGCCCTAGTTGTGGAAATAAAAATGACGCCACTGTAAAAATTTGCAAATGCGGTTTTAATCTTGAAAATATTGATAAGGCCATAGCCTTATATGAGCAAGCAGAATATGAAATCAAAGTTTTAGACTTTAAAATGGCAAAAATGCATTTAGATGAGGCTCAAAATTACTGGAAAGATGATAGAAGGACTGAAAGGCTAGAAAATAAACTACTTGAAAATGAGAAAAAAGCAGGAGCTAGAGTTTTACGAATGCAAAAAGCAGTAGCTAGTAAAATGTTTTTTGAGGCAAAAAGTTATTACGACAGTATACGTAAATTGTTTACAGGATATAAAAATTACGATATTGAAAGAGATATTACGCAAGGGCTATTAAAGACAAAAGAGTTTATAGTAAAGGCTAAAGCTGCAAAAACTAGAAGCGAAAAGCTAGAATTTTACAGTAAAGCATATAACGAGTGTAAAGACTATCCAGGATTAAAAGAGTTGATGCCACCGCCTAAAGAAGTTACAGGAGTTAAAGTTTCTGTAAATCAAACGGCTAGACATAATGTTATTTCGTGGGATACAATAGAGGATAAATCTATAAATTTTGTAGTTGTTAGAAGTGTAGCTCAAATTGCCTTAAATGTTTCTGACGGCGAAATAATTTACGAGGGTGACGAAAATACTTTTATAGATAAAGATATAAAACCTGCAATACCGTACTTTTACAATGTGTTTACAAAACGTGATAGCGATATATCAAAAGGTGCAAATTGCGAATTAAAAGAAGCTATTAACTTTTTTGAAATTGTAGATGTTCAGGCAGTTCCGCTTGACGGCTCAATAGAAATTACATGGGGAGATATACCGTCTGCATCAAAAGTAGATGTATATATGTTAAATTCACAAGGTGGAGAAAGGCAAATTATCTCTACGCAAAAAGCAAGCCATATAATTGAAAACTTAGTAAATGATAC
The DNA here is from genome assembly GCA_964369305.1 of uncultured Eubacteriales bacterium. Classification (GTDB taxonomy): domain Bacteria; phylum Bacillota; class Clostridia; order Oscillospirales; family Acutalibacteraceae; genus CAYJFG01. Next base: position 4,243 of record CAYJFG010000057.1, on the reverse strand, counting down.
AACTTATAAATTTAGAATAGCACTTAATTATACAGTAAATGGTGTTATACATAAAACTAGTGGCGTTGTGGTGTTTAGCACACCGACAAGTCCGCCAACACCAATTGAAACTATAAAGATAAGACCAATTAGGGAAGACGAATTTGAAGTTGTATGGAATCAAGAAGAAAATTACGAAGTTAAATTATATTACTCAAACGTTAAACCGAAACTTGAAGTAGGCGAGCTAATAACTTCAAATTACTTGAAAAAGGAGTTAAATCTGCTACAGACTTCTAAATTATCAGATGAAACACAAAATAATTTAAAACGAAATGAAAAAGGTTTAAATTTTGTATATCACGGCACACAGTCACTTTATATTGTGCCAGTTGTAGTAAAGTTAGATTCTTATATAGCAGGTTTTGTAGGCAGAGTTTCTAAAAATGAAATAGCACAAATACAAGACGTTAGAATTTTAAATAATCAAATAAGTATGTTTATAAAGCGACCAGTAGATGCAATAGGGTTTGTAGTAATGTATCGTTTTGATAAATTCCCAATTGATATGGCAGATAAAGAGGCTACATCTAAATATTTAACTGTTAAGCAATACGAGTTAAATAACGCTATAATATTAGATGGTGTAGAGCCTAAAAAATATTATTTTTCGATATATTCACAGTTTAAGCGTGAAGGTGGAGAGGACTTTTCAAGCGGTTGCGAATATATTTTTGATAATTTAGAAAAAACAAAAATTGTTTATTCAATTTCAGTAAGCAAAAAGTTATTTGGTGAAAATAGCGTTGCGATAGAATTTGAGGCACAAAGCAGGAGTTTTACTCTACCAGATATTGAAATAATGTATTCGGTAGGAAAAGCACCAGTATTTAAAAAATCATCAACTTTATTTTATGAGATAAACTCAACAAAAGTTGACGGTGTGCATAAAGTAAAAATCCCTATAAATAAAAGCATACCAAAAGACGCATATATAAAAGCTTTTATTAAAGATGAAACAAAAAGCGATGCTATGTTGCAACTTAAATTAAAATCAGATTATAAAATAACGTAGGAGGAGTAAGTTAGTGGCGTTTAAAACAACATTTCTTTGCCCATATTGCTTTGAAACACACGACATTTCAAAAGTCCAGTTTCGTTGTGTAAATATGAGATGCAAAGATTTTGATGATATAGAAATGACAAAATACGAAAATGGTAATATAAATATTCCAAAACAAGGTAAAAAAACATTTACAGCACCAATGCAAAAAGGGTTAAAAGTACCAAAATTTGCAAATTGTCCTGAATGTAGTAATAAAACGTATAAACATATATGTCCGTCATGTCATAACCAATTGCCAGAAAGTTCAATTGAGGGCAAATCGATGATAATATCTGTTATAGGTTCACGTAGTACAGGAAAAAGCCATTTTGTTGGTGTAGTAATTAAAGAATTAATGGACCGCATAGCAATTAGTTTTGGTGGTTCTGTTGAGGGGTTTGGTGACAGCTTTAAAAGATGGGAAACCAACTTTGCAAATAGCTTATACAACAAACAAGAAAAATTAGGCATGACAACAACTAGCATTTTAGATGTAAATAATGGAGCATACAGACCATTTATATTTAAATTAAAATTAAAACAAAAAATGTTATTTAAAGAAGTTTTAGAAAGCTTCACCTTTGTATTTTTTGATACAGCAGGCGAAGACTTAAACAGTGAAGACGTAATGAGAACTGTAAATAAATATATATCTAAATCATCAGGTATAGTTTTTTTACTTGACCCTATGCAAATACCATCAGTTACAAGTCAGCTAGAAGATGACGTTGTAAAACGAGCAGGTGGGCTTGACCCTCAAATGGTTGCAAAGTCTGATGATATTATGACAAGGGTATCAAATTTAATACGTGATGATAGAGGGTTGTCGGAAAATGCAAAAATTGACATTCCAATAGCAGCGGTATTCTCAAAATTTGATGCTATAGAAACAATTGTACCAAAAGATTTTTCAGTTCATAACCCAAGTCCACATTGTGCAAGCAAAAAATTTGACATGACAGACTGGCACAATGTAAATCAAGAAATGGTTTCATTACTAAAAGAATGGGACGCAGATTCGTTTATAGCACAGGTAGAAACGAACTACAAAAGATATTCTTACTTTGCAATATCATCATTAGGGCTTAAAAATAATCCAACGGCTAAAACTAACAAAATACAAAAGCCACGCCCACATAGAGTAGAAGACCCAATTTTATGGATTTTTAAGGAAAATGGTATATTAAAAGGAAAATAAGAATAAGAATAAAAAGCAAAATAAGTATAAGAATGAAAAGCAAAATAAGTATAAGAATGAAAAGCAAAATAAGTATAAGAATGAAAAGCAAAATAAGTATAAGAGATTTAATCTTTGAAGAAATAGAGAAGAGGTAGAAGAAGATGAGTTTACACCAAATAATTTATACGTCTTGTAAAAGAGGTATAGACGGTTTAGGCGATGGACAACAGATATTCTCGTATAACGAGGATTTCAAAGATGCAAATAGTAGCTACATTAAAAAGTTATTTTACTATAAAGCACCTGAACTTCAACCAGGGATTGCAATGACAGATGAAATAGCACTGAATTTTCCACGCTCGTTTACGTTTAAACGTTTAGAAGATGGAAGATATGCATTAATATTAAATACGTTTTTAGGTCGTGACTATATGGGCGATGATGGCAGATTTAATAATACGCTTAGCCACGTA
>CAYJFG010000057.1:0-1496 GCA_964369305.1 uncultured Eubacteriales bacterium | reverse complement strand
TTATATTTGATGAAAACGATATAGAAAATTATCCATGTGAGTTTTACGCAAGTCCCTTACTTAGGGATTACATGGAAAAAACAGAAGTTAATAACGACAAAAAACCAGAATATTTAGACACACCTACACTTGAACGTGGATTTTGGGTTAGTATGGAAGCAGTTGTTGACTTTTTAAATGAAAGCGAAGAAAGAATAGAAATATATAAAAATATGGTTCACGCTATGCTTTTATATAAAACACATAAAAAGAGAGTTTTAATATGTGACGAACCTAATAATATAATAATGTGGATATCGGCACTGCATTACGCAATGCCTTTAAAATCTGCACTAAATATTAATTGTACAACATATGAATACGACCCTGCTTTGTCAGATGCTCAAATATGCGGTGTTGTAAGTAGTGGTACAAATTATGACGTTAAAAATTCAAATAACCATTTTGTTTTCGACTTTTTTGAAAATAAATTTGAGCAGTTTGAAAAAGACGAGAACTTTTATGAATTTATAGACACCGCAATAGTTTTTTCTCATGAATCTGTTAAGGCTTTCCATAATTTTATAAAAAAATATACTATTTATGATAAAGCAGATGTAGATATTTACGATGCATTTACAATATATACTTTCATAACTGATGATACTATAGATTGTTGCGACCTTGCAAAAATGCAAAGTGCATTAAAATTTGCAAAGACTTATGGCTCAAAAAGGGGAAAAGTAAGCTTATTTAAATTTTTAATTAGAAGCGTTGACTACGTTGTTAATCTGCCACGAGAAAAGTTTATGGTTATAGCCGACTATTTAGTGTATATGATTGATAAAATTAGCGAAAACCGCAAAAAAGAAGTTGTAAGGATTTTTATTCTTCGTGTTTTTGAAGAATACAACGACACAATGCTTGCGGAAAATGAATTTGAAGAGTTTTTCAAGTATATACAAGTTATTTGTAGTAAATACGGCACAACTATTGAAATTGAAATTGTAAAAGAAGAAATAAGAGTAGGTTTACTTCAAATGCTCAAAAATGGTATTCAAGATTATAACTTATTGAAAATAGTGCGTATTGCGTGTAATTATGAAAGAAATGTACAAGAAGTAAGCGATTATACATTTATAAATACTTTAGTTGGGCAGATTGTTTATGTTGCTTGTTCAAACTCTAGCGAAGATGCTATGAAAGTAAGTAATGAAATGATAAATCAATTTGCAGATGATAGCTACTATATGCTACATTTAATTTTTGATTTAGAAATAACTTTATGCACATTTGGACATGATGATTATACATACTTATTATGGGAAAAGTTCTTTTCTATAATGTCGCAAAGACATATTAATAAATTTGAAGAAACATTTAATATTTTAAAAGAAAATGATAGATACGATTTATTATTCGATTTATACAAAGTTCAAATGCACGTAACTAATGACCCACAAGAAATAAAAAATATTTTTGTTTTTCTTCAAAAACACTTTCAAAATACATCTTAT
>CAYJFG010000056.1:13023-13633 GCA_964369305.1 uncultured Eubacteriales bacterium | reverse complement strand
TGTGAGTGAAATAAGTATAGCCTCTGCTAAAAATTCACTTACAATTTTACCTTTTGTAGCACCAATCGCTTTTTTAATTCCAATTTCTCTAGTGCGTTCGCTAACCGATACAAGCATTACAGTCATAATACTTAAACTTGCAACTATAAGAGAAACCGCACCTACGCAAGTTAGAATAAACGTAACAATATCTATTATATTTAATAAGATATCTTTTTGCTTTGCTAAATTCATTGATGTAAAACCATCTTCAATGCCTGTAGTTTTATTTAAAGTAGTAGTTATATTTTCGCCGATATAGTCTATATTATCTTCTTTGCTACTTTCTACTTTTGTGATTATCTGCTGAAAACCGTTAATATACGTAAGATTTTGAGCTGTTGTATATGGAACATATACAAAGTTAGGTATTACAGAACCCATTGTTGTTTGAGTAAGTTGTCCGCCAGTTTCAAGTATTCCTACTATTTCAAAATTCATTTGGTTGTTTTGAGTTGCTATAGTTATTTCTTTGCCGACTATGTTATCACGTCCGTAAAGGTTTAATGCAAAATTTTTATCTACTAAGCATACATTTGAATTATTTGCAATGTCACCTTTGTTTAGAAAT
>CAYJFG010000056.1:12227-13013 GCA_964369305.1 uncultured Eubacteriales bacterium | reverse complement strand
ACTCTCGTAATTTTCGTTTTGTGAAATTGTTACAACTGGATTTACAATTATTGGGGTTGCTTTTTCAATATCTTTATAATTTTGTACAAATTCAACTTCCGTGTCTGTTAAAGTAACATTTTTCGAGGTGTTAGGGCTAATTATTAATCCACCTAGACCTAAATTAGAAAGCTCCGCACTAACTGCTTGTGTTCCACTAGTACTTATACAACTTATAATAACTACTGATAATACACCTATAGTTATCCCTATAACTGTTAAAATCATTTTTCCTATTTTTCTATATATATTTTTAGATGCACATTTTAGCACTTCAATCATTTTCAAGCACCACACTTTCGTCATCTAATATAACGTTTTCGCCGTCTGTTATATATTTTTTTTGTGCAATTCCATTTGAATATACATATACATACTCCGTACCATCATTTTCCACATTTACCGAGGTGTAAGGAACAATGCAGGCGTTCTCTTTTGTGTTAGTGATAATTTCACAACTTGCAGTATATCCAACTTTTACAAAATGCTTGTTTTCATCTATAGAAACTACAACACCAACTGTTATTTCTTCGCCAGACAGTGTTTGAGTTTTAACAGCTTCATTTTCAATGCTTTTTACAGTTCCTTGTAAAACTTCATCTTTAAACGCAACGCCAGAAATTTCTACTTGTTGACCTACTTTAATAGTAGAAATTTTATTTTCGCTAACTTCTAATTTAACGTTTAACTCATCTTTAGATACTATTGTAAATAATTCTTTATTCTTTATTACATTTTCTTGTTCTA
>CAYJFG010000056.1:5030-12211 GCA_964369305.1 uncultured Eubacteriales bacterium | reverse complement strand
TCATTAATTGTGCCTGACTGTGTAGCCAATATATCAATATAAATTTTTTCGTCAGTTGCAACTTCTTCTTTTTCAAATTGAGATATAACACTTTGTGCTTCTTCTTCATTATTTAAATACTTATCATACTCATCTAATATACTATAATCACCATTCATTATAGCGTTGTAGACAGATTGTGTATCTATTTCATCATCAAAAGTTGAACTTTCTGTAGGTACTTCATTTTTGCTTTCTGTATAAGATAGCGTAGCAATTAAATCACCTTTTTGGACTAAATCGCCCTTTTTTACATGGATACTTTCTATATCACCACTAGTTGGTGCATAAACAGTTTTATTTATGGCGTATGAAATTTCACCTGTAGCCACGACAGTGTCGTAAACAGTTACAGGTATAGTTTTATACACTGAAACATTTTGAACAGAATTTACTATTACAAAACCTGAAATAATAAATATTAAAATAAACATCAAGGTTGAAATACCTAAAGCGACATATTTTTTCATCTTAACAACTCCTTTACCTAAAATTTATTATTAGGAAAAGAATTGATTTTATTAATTACTTTTTAAAAGAAATTTATGTATATTTTTACTTAAAACAATAATCATATTATTGAGGTGATTATTTTGACACTTATTACTTGCGAATTTGATTGTAAATACCAAAAAGACGGTTATTGCGATTTAAATTCAAATCAAACATTTGTTACAAACTCAAATAACGAAATAAATTGTATTCATTACATCAAAAAAGGAAATGATGAAAACATCAAGATAAAAGAAGTTTAACTGCTTGAATTATGCTATGCACTCCAATTACTTCTATATTTTCTTTTAAATTTTCTGTAACCGCTTTTAAGTTTTGGTAAGGAATAACACATTTTTTAAAACCTAGTCTGTACGCTTCTGTTACTCTTGCATTTACATTAGAAACGCCCCTGATCTCCCCTGCAAGTCCAATTTCGCCAAACGCAATTGTTTCTTCTGGTATAGGTACATCTTTTAAGTTACTTACAAGTGCAAGAGCTACTGCTAAATCAACTGCTGTTTCGTCTAACTTTAAACCACCTACTACATTTATATAAGTATCCACATTTGAGAAAAATAAACCAGCTCGTTTTTCAAGCACTGCTAAAATTAATGACATTCTATTATAGTCAAAACCTGTTGACATTCTTCTAGGAGTTCCAAAGCCTGTTGAAGTTGCTAAAGCTTGTACTTCTGCTAAAATTGGGCGTGACCCCTCAACAGTACATACAACACAAGTTCCAGATACATTCTTAGGTCTGCCAGCAAGTAGCATTAATGATGGATTTTTAACTTCAGAAAGACCCGTATTATTCATTTGAAAAACGCCAATTTCATTAGTTGAGCCATACCTATTTTTAACAGCTCTTAAAATTCTATAAGATAACTGTTTGTCGCCCTCAAAATACAAAACGGCGTCAACAATATGTTCTAAAACTTTAGGTCCTGCAATTGCACCATCTTTATTTACATGACCCACGACAATTATAGAAATATCATTTATTTTTGCAGTACGCATAAGCATATTTGTACATTCTCGCACTTGAGTAATACTACCGCACGACGATGAAATCTCAGCAAAACTTACCGTTTGTATAGAGTCAACTATAACTAAATCTGGTTTTTCAACATTTATTAAATTGCATATAAGTTCTATATCTGTTTGTGTTGATATAGTTATATCGCTATTTGTTACATTTAAACGTATAGCACGTAGTTTTAATTGTTTTCTTGACTCTTCACCTGAAATGTAAAGCACTTTATGCTTTTTTCCAACGTTGTTGCACATTTGCATAAGAATTGTAGACTTTCCAATTCCAGGGTCGCCACCTAAAAGTACTAAAGAACCTTTAACGATACCACCGCCTAAAACTCTGTCAAGTTCTTGTGAGCCAGTTTTATAACGCTGTTCATCTTCTGTATCTATTTCATCTAGTGTGATAACTGTTTCACCTGCTAAAGTTTGATAATATTTATTTGCCATTGCTGAGTTTTTGCCAGTATGCTTTACTTCTTCGTTTAACGTGTTCCACTCTCCGCAATCAGGGCATTTACCACACCATTTTGGTGTTTCGTAACCGCACTGAGAACATACATAAACATTTTTAATTTTTCCTGCCATAACTTATTTACTCCATTTTATTATAATAATCTAAAATACCACACATTATCGCAAAAGAAATTTCCTTTTGATAATCATCGGTTTTTAGTAAACTTAATTCCTCTGTATTAGATAAAAAACCACATTCAACTATAATGCACGTAGCACTACTATTATGTAGTAAAAATATATCGCTTGTAGCTTTTTTTAATTCTCTTTCGTTTTGCGGTTGTAGCATACCTACTATGGAGTTTTGAACACTTTGAGCAAGTAATGCACTATTTTCGTTTATCGCACCATAAAAAATTTGTGTTCCACTATACTTACTATCTTCAAACATATTTTGGTGTATACTTATAACTATATTATCTTCGCTTGAATTGTAAATATCTAACCTATTACGCATATCAGATATTTTTTTATCTTTAATAGATGTATGACCTTCAGAATAAATAGAAATATCATCTTCCCTAATCATCAAAACATCAAACCCTACCGCTTTTAACATATCAGATAAGTTTAAAGCGATTTTTAAATTTATATCCTTTTCAAGCGTGTTATCGTATGCTACAGCTCCGCTATCCTCTCCGCCATGTCCTGCGTCAATAATAATTGTTTGTTTATTGTTATCATATAATAAATCGGATTTTGCTTGTATTGTTTCAAAAGCACCGAACAAAGAAAGCAAAATCCAAATTAAAATAGAAATTATTATTATATTGAACAACAAAATTTTTAATTTTACAACCACTAATAATCACACCTATTATACTTTTTTATAATTTATATGATCATAAAACTATATAAATGTATTAAAACAATTATTTGTTATATTGTTTTGATTTTTTATTTTTAGTAGCAACACTTGAAACAAAAGTAAGCATTTTATTTTTCTTGTTACTTAAAATTACATTTACATTTTGACCTGTTAATTGATATAAAAAAATCAATGTGTTTTGTCTAATTGGGTAGTAAAAAAATACTTCTGTAGATATATTTACAAATCTAATAACTACCTTTAATAAAGTTTTTTTATACTTCCATTCAAGATTTTTAAAACAAATTAACATATCTTTTATGCTATGTTTCCAATCGTCTAAAATAAAATCGAAATAGTCAACGCCAGAAGCTTTTAAAATATTTAGGAAAGTTGAAGAAAGATTTTTTTGTTCTTCCTCGCTCACACTTTTAATCCATTTATTAATTGCAATGTTAGAAATATTGTAATAAGGATTTTCTTCTTTAGAATATGCGAAGTCGTCATCTTCTAACTTCCATAAAAATGGATCATGTTGTAAAATCCATTTACTTTTGCTATCAACTATTCTATATTTAGCCCTTGAACATAAAAGCGTACCTATAACTGAACTTTTAGGCATGATTTTATCTATTTTATCTTCAATTTTTTTATAACCTTGCAACTCGAAAAAGTCTACTTGAAACCCTGGGCTGTCGTTATCGTAGATTTTAACTATCCTATCTCTTATATCGTCATCGCACATAGAGCTTGCGTATATTGCTAAGTTTCCACCTTTAGAATGACCTGATATGTGAATGTCACCGTCGAAATGTTCAGCTATAATCTCTAAATACTTACGAGCATAAATTTGAGATGAACAATTGCAGTTAAACATTAAGTTCATATTGTCAACCCAACCAACAAACGACATATCTGTACCTCTAAATGCAATAAAAACACTGCCGTCGTCAAGCTTAAAAGTTAGGGCTGCTAACTGCATTTCTTTTTCTTCATCTACAATTTGTTCAAATGATGATAATAAAATGTTGCCATATCTTTTACTTTCTATAAGTAGTGGCATTGCAACTTTTATTAATTTTTGATTAAATACGTTTTTGTAAGTGTTTCGATCTTCTTTTACTATATTTAAGACGCTAGAAAGCGTTACAAGTTTTAGCGGATTTTTACTTGATGCTACTATATTAGTAAGGTCCATATACGCTATTACGCATAAGATTATATTATCGACAAGATTTATAGGCTTGTCCTTAAATGTAACATCACTATATTTTTTTATGTAACTTATTACATCAGACAAAACAAAAGCTCCCCCTTTATTTCTTTGTACAACCTTATTATACAAAACATTCTTTATAATGTCAATTTGAATTATAATGAAAAATATGTTATATTTTAAAATTTACTATTGACTTTTGAACTTTAAAGGAATATTATATAGCAAACATATGCAAAAGGAATGTACACATTATGAAGAAAAAATTAACTTTATTTAGTTTAGCATGGCCTATATTTATAGAAGTAACTCTATTTATGTTATTAGGCTTTGTTGATGTTATGGTTTTAAGTAGATATAATGAACTGGCTGCCTCTGCTGTTTCAACTGCAAATCAGGTAGCAGGTATTTTTACAATATTATTTACTGTAATTTCAGGTGCAAGTGCCGTTTTAATCTCTCAAATGCTTGGAGCAAAACAAAGAGAGCAAGCCTCACGAATTGCAGCAATTTCAATTATATTTAACATAGTATTTGGTATAATTATAAGTATTGTAATTACAGTATTTAGCAAAGAATTATTACTGTTTATTGGTGCTGACGAGGCTATTTTAGATTTTGCAAGCCAGTATTTACAAATAGTAGGTTCGTTTTTATTTGTTCAGGCTGTTTTAAACTCTTGTTCAGTTATTATAAGAAATCATGGTAAAACTATAGTTTCAATGGTTGTTACTATAATTATGAATGTTATAAACATAACTTTTAATATTATCTTAGTATTTGGTTTAATAGGTTTCCCAGAACTTGGAATACAAGGCGTTGCTATTTCTACAAGCCTTAGTAGAGTAGTGGGTGTTATTATATTACTTATAGTTTTATTTAAATCTGTAGAAAAATTATCAATATTTAAATTATTGAAACCGTTCCCAGTTAAGCAAATTAAATCACTATTTAAAATAGGTGTTCCATCTGCTATGGAGAGCTTTAACTATAATTTATCTCAACTTGTAGTAACTTCAATTATTTTATACAATTTAAGCGACAATGATTTAGTAGCTAAAACTTTTGTATCTAGTATTGCAATGTTTTTCTATTTATTTACAGTTTCGGTTGGGCAAGCATCGCAAATTTTAGTAGGCCATAAAGTTGGTGCAGGCGAGTTTGACGACGCATATAAACAGGGCTTAAAAGCGTTTAAAATTGCTTTAATAATTAGTATAACTACATCAGCTATAGGTATTTTGTTTAGATATTCTTTAATGTCAATTTTTACAGATGACCCTGCTATAATTGCGATTGGTGCAGGACTGCTTATGATAAATATTTTTGTCGAAATGGGACGAACAAGCAACATTATAATTATAAGCAGTTTAAGAGGTGCTGGTGATGTTGTATTCCCTACTATAGTTGCAATTTTCTCTATGTGGGGTATCAGTACATTTGGTTCATACTTTTTGGCAATTACTTTAAATATGGGTATTTCAGGTATGTGGATAGCTTTTGCACTTGATGAATGTATAAGGGGTGTACTCATGCTATGGAGATGGAAAAAAGGAAAATGGAGAACTAAAAGGCTTGTATAGTAATTAATTTATGAGGTGAATTTTATTGTATTATTCTCTTAATGAATATTTAAAAACCACTTTCGGTACAAAAGTATATAAATTATCATTAAATGGCGGTATGACTTGCCCTAATCGTGATGGAACAAAAGGAAGTGGTGGTTGCATATTTTGTAGTGACGAAGGAAGCGGAGAGTTTTCTCAAAAATTCACCGACATTTATACGCAAATTGAAAATGCAAAATTGCTTGTAAAGTCAAAATCTAAAAGCGGTAAATACATAGCCTATTTTCAAAGTTACACTAATACTTATGCACCGATAAAACACCTTGAAAACATATATGCACAAGCGATAAATCATAAGGATATAGTAGCTTTATCTATAGCTACAAGACCTGACTGCATTAACGATGATGTTATAATTTTGTTAGATAAATTAAATAAAATTAAGCCAATTTTTGTAGAGTTAGGGCTTCAAACATCAAATGAAAAAACAGCTACTTATATAAACCGAGCTTATAAAAATATTGAATATGTTAATGCTTGCAAAAGTTTAAAAAGTATTAATATAAACGTTGTTACTCATATAATTTTAGGGCTGCCTTTTGAAAGCACTCAAGATATGTTAAATACAGTTAGCTTTGCGTGTTCAAATAATACAGATGGTCTAAAATTTCATTTGCTCCATGTTCTTAAAGGCACAAAACTTGAAATTGATTATAATAACAATCTTTTTAAAACGTTATCACTAGAAGAATATATACATATTTTATGCGAATGTCTAAAAAACGTACCATCAAATGTTGTAATTCATAGATTAACAGGAGACGGACCTAAAAGAATACTTATATCACCACTTTGGAGCGGTGACAAAAAAAGAGTTTTAAACAGTATAAATAAAGCCTTATTAAATATAAATCAAGGTCAAAATATAAAAGAGTAGCTCTCCTTTTTACAGGTGCTACTCTTTTTTTGGTTATTATAATTGATTTTCTATGCTTATTTCTCTAAAACTTTCTACTTCTTCGTCTGTTAGTTTTGGAGGATTTTCGCCATTTTCTATCTTTTCGCTAACTATAGTAATGTTTACAGGACCATTTTTCATACGCTCGTTTATTTCTTTTTTACTTAAAAATTTTTTAAATTTCATTTTGTACCTCTTATAAATTTATTCAAATAATGTCATAGGGTCTATTGCTCCATCATCTTTTATAATTTCAAGATGCAAATGTATACCTTGCTCTTTTTCGCATGGTATTTCTTGTATAATTCCTAATTCTTCACCTAGAGCAACTACAGAACCTTGTGAAAGACCTTCTTTTGGTGTTACATTTGAGTAGTTTGCTATAAATCCTGAGTTATGCTCTATTGATATAATTGTGCCATACATATTATCTGTAGTTATTTCTAAAACTACACCATTATTTATTGATTTTATAGCACTGTTTTCTTCTGCTTTAAAGTCAGTTGCATTATGAACACGCCAGTCTTTTAAAGTATCACAAAATACAGG
>CAYJFG010000056.1:0-5020 GCA_964369305.1 uncultured Eubacteriales bacterium | reverse complement strand
GTGTGCTATTTGAATATCCTTTTACTACTTCCCTATCTGCTGGAAAAATTAATTCCGCTTGTTGTGCATCTGTTTGTGCTTGTGTTTCTTCTTGTGTTACATTTGCATTTACAGGTTGTGTAATATCTTCTTGGGTAGGCTGTGTTTCGTCCTTTGTTTCTTTTTCCACACCATTTAAGTTTGCTTGTGCTTCTTTATCTTCGGTAGGTGTAGTAACATCTTCGTCGCTTGAAAGAGATGATTGTGGATTTAATAAGTCACTTACGCTACTATAAGTAAGTAAGGCAGCTGCCGCCATTGCTAATAAACAAATTGCAAAAGCAAAATAAAATCCTTTGCTTAATTTACCTTTTTTAATAATTTTTTCGTCTTGATTTTCGTTAAAATCGTTATTATTATCTATCATTTTGTAAACTCCTTTTATAAGTTATACTTATATTATTGAGTTTATTTTTTATTTTATACAAAATAAAAAAGCATATATGTAAATTTTTTCGTTACATATATGCCTATATTTAAATATATTATTTTAAATTGTTTTGTATTTTTGCAGCCATTAAAGTATTTTGCATAAGCATTGCTATTGTCATAGGTCCTACACCACCTGGTACTGGTGTAATATATGAAACTTTGTCTATTACGTCGTCAAAGTCAACATCACCGCATAATTTACCGTTTTCATCTCTATTAATACCAACATCTATAACTATTGCATCTTCTTTAACCATGTTTGATTTTACAAACTTTGCAATTCCTACTGCTGCTATTAAAATATCAGCACGAGAACAAACTTCGTTAATATCTTTAGTTCTACTATGGCAAATTGTTACAGTAGCATTTTTATGTAACATAAGCATTGACATAGGTTTACCTACTATATTACTTCTACCAATTACAACACAATCTTTACCGTTTATATCTATGTTTTCAGAAGCAAGTAACTCCATAACACCAGCTGGTGTACAAGGTAAAAAATCGTAATCGCCTATCATAATTTTACCTACATTTGATGCATGGAAAGCGTCTACGTCTTTTTTAGGATTAATAGCCTCTATAATTTCTTTTTCGCAAAGATGCTTAGGTAGTGGTAATTGGACTAAAATACCATTAATCTCTTTTTTATTATTAAGCATATCAATTACTTGCATTAATTCTTCTTGTGTTGTGTTTTCGTCCATAGCGTATTCCTCTGAATAAAAACCAACTAACTCGCAAGCTTTTTTCTTATTATTTACATAAACCCTTGATGCAGGGTCTTGTCCTACAATTACAACTGCAAGCCCTGGAGTTACCCCTTTTTCTTTAAGCTCTTTAGTCTGTGTAGCTACTCTTTCTTTAACAATTGTTGATACTTCTTTACCGCTTATTATTTTGCCCATTTCAATTACTCCTTACTTTCAAAACTTTCAATTTTTTTCAATGGCACTGCCATTTTATCATTTTTCTTTATAAAATTTATTATTAACAATGTTATACCTGCTAATGCAAGCACAATTGATAATACTTGAGATACTCTTAAATCAAATATAGGTGTGTATAGACTATCAGTTCTTAATCCCTCCACAATAGCACGTTCAATACCATACCAAACTAGATATAGTAAAAATATTTGTCCGTCATATTTTTGCATTTTTTTAGCAAATATATGTAACACTAACGCACCGATTAAGCATGAGATTGATTCATATAAAAAGCACGGATGAACAGCTATATTATTAGTATTTTCGCTTACCATACCCCATGGCAAATCAGTAGCAACACCAAATGCCTCTTGATTCATAAAGTTTCCCCATCTACCAATGCCTTGACCTATGAAAAAACCAATTACAGCTAAATCTAAAAGACCTTTAATATTAACTTTTCTAATTTTTGCAACTATAACTGCACCTAAAAGACCGCCAATTAAACCGCCGTATATCGCAAGACCACCCTCATTTATCCTAAAGATACTCCATATATCTTTACTGTATGTTTCCCATTCAAAAGCAACATAGTAAAGTCTTGCACCGATTATTGCAAGAACTACACCAGCTAAAACACAATCAATCAAATGGTCTTTTGATATATTATATCTTTTTGCGTTGTGTAAAGCGTAAAACACGCCTAATATCATACCAACTGCAATTAAAATACCATACCATGTAATTTTAAAATCTCCAATTGAAATTGCAACAGGGTCTATTTGCAAATTTTCTATACCAAGTCCTGGGAATGAAACATTATACATATTATCACCCCTTATTTTTAACTACTGATAATGAAACATTTTCGCTATCAAACTGTTCTTTAAATCTGATATTAACTTCATCAAGTGTGATATCGGCAAAACAATCCATATATTTAAATGTTTCTTTGTCAGTAAAATGAAATTCTACTAACATATTTGCTATTGAGCTTATGCTATTAAAAGTCGAAACATTAGTACCGTAAATGGCGTTTTTTGCAATTTCAAATTCCTCTTGTGTAATTCCTGTTTTTTGTTTTTCTTTTATATAATTTATTATATAATCTGATGCCATTTTAGGGTTTCTAGATTCGCCACCTAAAATTGTAGCTCTATACATAGGACCTTCTAAATATTCAAAAGAGAATGTAGCATTTATTAATTCTTTTTTGAGTAGTTCATTATATAAGTCGGAGCTATTTGAAGCTATAGCAAAAAGAATAATATCAGTTAAAGCACTTTCTCTTTCGCTAATTCTTTTGCTAGGTGTTTTTTCTTTATAACCTAACTGGAATAAATCAACTGAAACTGAAAACTCTTGCTCTATATAATCACTAGCTACTTTATAAGGTTCGTCTTCAAAAAAGCTTTCAACTTTTTTAATATCTGATTTTTTTAGCATTTTGTCAGCCAAAGACATAACTTCATCAATATTTACATCGCCTGCTACGCATAAAACCATATTACTTAAATTGTAAAATGTATGGTAACAATCGTATAAAATTTCATCAGTTATATTTGAGATGCTTTCAACTGTTCCTGCAATATCAACGTTTACAGGGTGATTAACATATAACGCTTTTAAAAGATTAAAAAACACTCTCCATTGAGGAGAATCGTCGTACATTTTAATTTCTTGTGCTATAATTCCTTGTTCTTTTTCTACAGTTTCTTTTGTGAAATAAGGGTCTTGGACAAAATCAAGTAGTATTTCTAAAGACTGTAAAAAATTATCTGTAGAAGAAAATAAGTAGCAAGTTTTATCAAAAGAAGTATAAGCGTTTGCACTTGCACCTGTTTCTGCATATCTTGAAAAAGGCACTATCTTTTTAGGTCCGCCATCTACTGAAAAGCAGTTATTTACTGAACCGTAATTTGTGCCAAAAATAGCATAAGAAGATGTATAACCCTCTTTAGGATATACATATATTGCAAGTCCGCTTTCGTGCATTATTTTATAATATTTTTCTTTTAAACTTTTACTAGATTTTTCTATATATTCCATAAATAAATCACCTTTCAATTTTAACTTTAATCTTGTGATGTCAAAATATAAATTGTATCTAATTTGATTTTATTTGATACGTCTATTACCTCTTGTTTAGTTACTGCCATAACTTCATCTATCGCTTCTTGTGGTGTTTTCAATTTATCATTTAGTATTTGAGAAGCATACCAATTTTCAATACCTAAAATTGAATCAGTACTCGTTTTGTAACTATTTATAATACTCATTTTAGTAGAGTCCATTTCAAAGTCTGTTAAATCTCCACTTTGAAGTAATGCAATTTGATTTAAAATCTCTTTTTTTGCTTTTTCTATATTTTGAGTTTCTACACCGCTATCTATTATTAAAGCACCTTTTTCAGTTATAGGACGTGAAGCACAATAGTAACATAAAGAATGTTTCTCACGAACGTTTACAAAAAATTTCGATTGAGGAGTACCACCTAAAATAGCTGACATAAACTTAAATGCAGTAACTTCTTTTTGGCTATCTTTATTAGAAATACTACTTCTAAATCCCATTACTAATTTTGATTGAGATACATCTTCTTTTTCTATAATTTCCTTAACTTCTTCTACTTCGCTTACAACTTCTGTTTGAACTGTTTTTATTTCTCTATCAATACTTGAAAATGCTTTTTTAAATACATTTAGAGCGAACTCGTACGACGATGAACCTACCATCATTATTTCAATACGTGCAGTTTTTAATAGTTCAAGCCATGCCATTTTTATATCTTCAAGATTTAAGTTTGTTACGTCTTCGCTTGTGCCATAACTTAAAATTCCATATTTTTCGTCTTTAAACATTTCTTGTGTTAATCTATTTAAAGCGTGTACCCTTTTTTCGTTAAAGTCTGAGTCTATTGTATCTATCAATTGTCTTTTTTCTTGTAAAAAGTCTGCCTTACTAAATTCTCCATCAATTATATTTGGATTAAAGATAAGTTCGCATAATAAATCTGCAAATTTATTTGATATTACTTCTTGATTAATTGTGTACCTATCATCAAGACCAGTTAAAGATATGCAAATAATTTGAGCATCACCTTTTTTTGCATAAACTACATCTAAATTTGCACCATACAATTTATCTAAATATCTATTTAAACTTTGAAAATCTGAATATTTATTACAGCTAGCACATAAAATTTCTGATAAAAGTGCATTTATTGACGCAGTTTCTTTTTCGAGCGGTATTACAAAATAAACACTTATTTTACCAGTTTTAAATCTTTCGTCATTAATATAATTAAATGACACATCTTTAGCAACTTCAATTCTCTGTATATTTTCCATAATTTATTTATTCCTTTCGGTTATAAAATTATACTTTAAAATTTATTATACCACAAACAACACAATATTCAAAGTATTTTTTATAAAACAATTAAATATTATTAAAGTTATTATAAAATCAAAACTTGCGGTATGTACATAATGCATAATTTTTTTTCGTTTATATGTGCATATATACAAAATTAATATTATGGGATTAAAATTAGCATTTTTTATGGTTCTACTCCCAAAATCGTAAAAAGTATGATATAATATAAACCATGGATAAGA
>CAYJFG010000055.1:0-13674 GCA_964369305.1 uncultured Eubacteriales bacterium | reverse complement strand
AATTGTATCTGGTCTGCCTGCTTCAACTGTAAATTCTTTACAATAAGTTAAGTCAAAATTATTATGAATAGTGTACAATAACTTTTCTAGTTCAAATTCATTTAAAGTTGTAGGCGTTCCTCCTCCTACATAAATACTTTCTAGCCTTAAATTTAAATTTTTTGCTATTTTTGATGTGTATATTAATTCTTCGCACAATTTTTCTAAATATGGCTCAATTAACTTTTTCGCTTTTTCAATAGATTGAGAAACGAAAGAGCAGTAAGCACAACGTGATGGACAAAATGGGATTGAAATATAAAGGCTAAAAGAATTTGGCTTTGATATATTTAATATCTTTTGTTCGTTTTTTTCAGTTTCAATTGTGAGTGCTACTTTTTCATCTGTTACTTTCAACTCATTTTTTAAAAAATCAATAGCCTTTTCAAATCCAAATTCACTTATTAAATTTCTAAACAATTTTACAGGGCGTACACCTGTAGAAATTCCCCACGGTAATGTGTTATTGGTATACTCGCATAAAATTTCAAAAAGCATAACCGCCATTAATCTTTCGTTATCGTCTTTAGATAATGGCGTTGTTTTTTCTCTTGAAAAATCTTGCGTATTTAATGATACAAAAATGTTTTCATCTGTAAGTCTTGTAATTATACATGGTTTTTCATGTTTTGTCTTTTCGTTTGTCTTTAAAGTTTCGATTTTTTCATTTTGCAAAAACTCACGAGTCAATTTATCCATTTCGTAATGGTAATTGTGGTTTTCTACATAAATTTTCATCACACTTTCCTCATATACGGATTATGCTTTCTTTCCGCTTCAAGTGTTGAGTCCATATCATGACCACTATAAATTATATAATCACCTTTTAGATTTTTTAATTTTTTAAGTGATGCCATCATATCTTTGTAATTACCTGTTGGGAAATCAATTCTACCAACAGTGCGATAAAATAATGTGTCACCTGCAAAAATAACGTTTTGAGCTATAAAACAAGCTCCACCTACTGTATGACCTGGTGTTTCTATCATTTTAATATCTGTTTCGCCTAGTTTCAATATATCTCCATCTTTTAAAAGCAAATCTGGAACTATTACAATTTTTTCATCACAAAATAGATGTGCTAAATTTAATTTGTCGTTTTCTAAAAACTCTTTTTCTTTTTCGCATATAACAACTTTTGCACCTGTAAGCCTTACAACTTCATTTACACCATTTACATGGTCATAGTGTCCGTGCGTTAAAATAATATATTTTAAATTATCTTTAATTTTTAAAAGTTCGCTTTTTAATTTGTTTGTTACTGCACCTGGGTCTACAATAGCACATAGACCTGTTTTTTCATCTTTTAAAATATAGCAATTAGTCTGCATATCTGAAACAATATATTTATCTACTTTTATCATTTTATCAAGTCCTTTGTATCAATAATTATAGTAACTGGCCCATCATTTGTAAGCGACACTTTCATATCTTCGCCGAATATACCTTTTGCAACATTTTTTGCACTGCACTTACTGAAATATTCACAAAAGTAGTCGTACAAATCTTTTGACATTGGCATTTTTTCAGCTCCTATAAAGTATGGTCTTCTCCCCTTTTTACAATCAGCAAACAATGTAAATTGAGATATTATTAAGACATTTCCGCCTACATCTTTTAATGATAAATTCATTTTACCATTTTCATCTGAAAAAATTCTAAGACCATATATTTTTTCTGCCAAAACTTCTGCATTTTTTTGAGTGTCGCCTATTTCCACACCTAAAAAAATCAAAAATCCTTTTTCAACAGCTCCTACTATTTCGCCATTTACTTCTACTGATGCACAAGTAACACGTTGTATTACCGCTTTCATAAAATTTAACCTCTTTCAACTGTTATAACATCTTTAACAGCTTTTACTCTACCCATTATATAGTCTAATTGCTCTTTACCGTCAACTGTAATAGAGAAATTTAATGTTGCTATATTATTGTTAGTTTCTCGTGCGTCCATACTGTTAATATATATATGCATACTTGTAAGTTGCATAGTTATATCTGCAAGCAGACCTGTTCTACCAACGCCTGTAATAGTAAGTTTTGTTTGGAATTGCTCTTTTACTACATCGCTTGCCCATTCTGCCTTTATCCATCTATGCGGACAGTCGCATTCTTCAATATTTTTAGGTACATTAGGACAATTTCTATTGTGGATAGATACGCCAAAACCACGAGTAATAAAACCTATAATCTCATCACCTGGTAGTGGATTACAGCATTTAGAAATTTTTATCAGCATATCGTCTACGCCCTCAACTATTATACCACTGCTTGATCTTTTCTTTTTAGGTGGTGATTTTTTTATTATTTCTTCAATAGTTGGTGTTGGTTTTGATAGCTTGCTATATTCCTCTTTAAGGCGTGGCATTATTTTCCACAGTTGAACACCGCCATAACCTATTGACTCATATAATTCCTCTATTGTAGAATACTGTTTTTTTCTAAAAACAGTCATTATAAAGTCTGTTATTTCTTTTTCTGGAATTGATATTCCAGCTGCCTTAAATTCTCTTAGCAGTTCCGCTTTACCCTCTGCAATATTTTCTTCTTTTTTCTCTTTTTTAAACCACTGTCTTATTTTACTTCTAGCTTCACTAGTCTTTACAATTTTAAGCCAATCTCTATTAGGTGTACCATTTTCTTTTCTTGTTATTATCTCAACAATTTCTCCAGTTTTAACTTTATAATCAATTGGTACAATTCTACCATTTACTTTCGCCCCTTGCATTCTGTTGCCAACTTCTGAATGTATTGCATATGCAACATCAATAACTATTGAGCCTTGTGGTAATTCTTTTACATCTCCTTTTGGAGTGTAAATATAAACAGATTCCGACGCTAAATCTGTTTTAATATCTTTTAAAATGTCGCCGTGGTCGTCGTCTGACTGATTTTCAAGTATAGTTCTTATCCATGCAACTTTTTCCTCTAGCACGTCTTTTTTATCCATACCGATTTTATATTTCCAATGTGCCGCAATACCATATTCGGCAGTTTTGTGCATCTCATACGTTCTTATTTGAACTTCAAAAGGTATTCCCTCTTTACCAATTACAACTGTATGTAACGACTGGTACATATTTTGTTTTGGAGTAGAGATATAATCTTTAAACCTATTAGGTATTGGATTAAATATATCGTGGATTATTCCTAGAACATGGTAACAGTCGGCTAAAGTGTCAACTATTACACGCACTGCAAATATATCAAAAATTTCTTCCATACTCTTACCTTGAGCAATTGTTTTTCTGTATATACTGTTAATGCTTTTAACTCTACCCTCTATTTTTACATTATCTATAATTCCATTAGTTTTAAGTAGTATATCTTTTTTTATGCTTTCAATAAACATTTGACGGCCTTTATCTGTAAGGAACAAAGACCTTTCAATCTCGCAATATCCAACTGGGTCTAGATATCTCATACTTAAGTCTTCAAGCTCGTGTTTAACAGTTCTAATACCTAATCTATGTGCAATTGGTGCAAAAACTTCCATATTTTCACGTGCTTTATTTCTTCTTTTTTCTTCTGGCATACAATTGATAGTTCTCATATTATGGACCCTATCAGCAAGTTTAATTACAATTACCCTTATGTCAGATGACATAGCCATAAGCATTTTACGCACATTTTCAGCTTGTTGGCTTTCTTTTGAGATATCAGGTATTTTTTTAAGTTTTGTAACACCGTCTGTTAAAACTGCTACAGCTTCGCCAAACTCTTTTTTTACAACGTCAAGCGGTATGTCTGTATCCTCTACAACATCATGTAGTAGAGCTGCTATTATAGTGTCTGTATCCATTCCATAGTCAACTAATATACAAGCAACTGATGTAGGGTGAAGTATATAAGGTACGCCCGACACTCTTCTTTGGTCACCATGTGCCTCTAATGCAAAGTTATATGCTTTTTCAATCTTTTTTACATCATATCTTCTGCCACTATTTTTTATCAATTCTATAAGTGTTTCATAATCTTGATAATGCGGTATATTTTCAGCCATAATTAACCTCTTTTCTAAAATTAAATTACATTAATTTTTTAATAATAGTTGCTTCGTTTAAGTCGATTTTATTAGTAGTTTGCTTAAGTGATATGTTGTAAAAATTATTATCTGTAGTGCAGTCGATTAAATCTAATTGCGACATTGCTTTGATAATAACTAATAATTTACCATAAGATATATTTTTGTTTTTAAGTCTAAAATGTAGAACTTCTGGCAAGTTATTGTACCCACCTTTACTGCGTAAATATTTATACACTACTGCAAAATCTTCTCTTACAGGGAGTATACAGCTTTTTTCGCTTTCTGTCAAATTTTCATCACGCAAAAATTTTTCAAAGACTTTTTTACTGTCTAATAACTCTTTATAATCTACTGAAGAAAACTTCATCTGTTTGATAATAACATTTAAATATTCCCTTCCTTTAAATAGGTTTGTATCTAAATTAACTGCTAAGTCTATTTCGTCGCCTATTTCAAATGGGAAATTCTCTAAAGTACATGAGAATAACATAGCTGTTACGTTACAATCATTTCTTGAAAATGTAAGGCGTAAGTGTTTACCATCTGAAATTGGTGTAATTTGCTTTAAAAACATATTAAATAAACCTATCATAGGTACTGCGTTTTTAGCTCCAAAAGGTTCTAGTAACATCATATTATTAATTAAATTTGTGTTTAACATTTTAGGATTTAATTTGCAATCTATCTTTAGTGTAGGATATGGCATATTATTTTCGTCATCTATTTTTTTAGCGTATTCATTTATCATAACCCTAAATTTATCTATATTTTCACGTTGCAAAGAAAATCCAACAGCTTGTTCATGGCCTCCATACTTTAAAAGTAATTCTCCACAATAAAAAACTGCATCACAAATTGAAAAGCCCTTAACACTTCGTCCTGAACCCTTAGAAACTTCACCGTTGTTTGAAATTATTATTGTAGGCTTTTGGAATACTTCTTTTATTCTTGAGGCTATTATACCAATAATTCCTGCATGAAAGTCTTCTCCATCAACTACAATAATTCTTTGGTTTTTTAAATCTTCATTGTTTTTTATTGTTTCAATAACTTTCGTTAAAGTTTGTCTCTCTGTTTCTTGCCTATTTTTATTATCTTCCTCTATTTGTTGTGCTAAATCTTTTGCAAGCTCGGTATCGTCTGTAGTTAATAAATCTACACATTTATTACATAAGTTCATTCTACCACTAGCATTAATTCTAGGAACTAAACTAAAAGACAATTTAATAGCATTGATTTTTTTATCAAGCATATTTAGTTGTTCTAATATAGCTTTTATACCTGTTCTTTGTGCGTTTTTTATAACGCTTAGACCAAACTTTACAAACACCCTATTTTCGCCTACTAAAGGCACAACGTCACCAATAGTTCCAACAGCTACTAAATCCGAATATTTATATAGTAATTCGTCTAAATCTAAAAACTCATCTTCAAGTGCCATAATTAGTTTAAAAGTTACACCAACACCAGCTAACCCTTTAAAGGGGCTTAAGCAGTCTTTTCTATGAGGATTAACAACTGCTACAGCGTTTGGCAATTGCTCGTGTGGCGTATGATGGTCAGTAATTACAACGTCTATCCCTAAAGAGTTTGCAAGCTCTACCTCTTCTACTGAAGATACACCACAGTCAACTGTAATTATTAATTTTACATCTTGTTCATGTAGTTGATTAATTGCATTTTTATTAATGCCGTACCCTTCCGCTTCTCTTGACGGTATATAGTACATAACATTAGCTTCACATGATGATAAATAGGAATACAAAATTGATGTTGACGTAATTCCGTCAGCATCATAGTCGCCATAAATACATATTTTGTCAAAAGAACTTATAGCATCTTGTATTCTTTTGACAGCTTTATCCATATCTTGCATTAAAAAAGGGTCTGATATTTCTGCGTCATCTGATAAAAACTCGCTAATTTCATCATAGTCACTAAAACCTCTAACTAATAACAAAATAGCCACAATAGATGGTATATTATATTCTTTTGCCATGTCTTTTGCTAACTCTTTATCAAACTGAGCAACATTCCAAATTTTCATACCAAACCCCTTATTTTTTAATTTATTCGCTTATGCCTGTTAGCATTTCCTCAGCGTGTTTAAGTGTAACGTCTGTTATTTCTTCACCACTAATAATTCTTGCAATTTCATATTTTCTTTGCTCAAAGTCTAATTCTTCAATATTTGTAAATGTATTATTATTTTCTACATTTTTCTTAATTAAGAAGTGTGCATCTGCTAAACTAGCTATTTGTGGTTGGTGAGTAACGCATATAACTTGTTTATTTTTAGAAACTTCTTTTAATTTTAGTCCTACTTTTTGGGCTGCACTTCCGCTTATACCTGTATCTATTTCATCAAATATCAATGTTGCATCTTCGTCAACTTCAGATAGCACTGCTTTAATAGCAAGCATCATTCTTGATAGTTCACCGCCAGACGCTATTTTTGAAACTGGTTTTAAAGGTTGTCCTGGATTTGTTGAAAATAAAAATTCTGCTTTGTCGCAACCTTGTTTTGTAAGAGATGTTCTTTCAAACTCTACTCTTAACATAACATTAGGCATATTTAAAAATGTCATTTCTTCTTTAACTCTTTTTGAAAAATCAAAAGATGCTTTCATTCTTTTTTCTGAAAGTGCTTTTGCTAAAATTGACGCTTGTTTTAATAGTTTGTTGTACTCTATATTTAATTTTTCCATATTAAACTCGTATGATGATAAAATGTCTAATTCGCCTTTACATTTATCACAGAATATTAAAACATCTTCTATTGTGTCGCCATATTTTCTTAAAAGTTTATAGATTAAATTTAATCTTTCGTTTACATAATCTATATCAACATATGTTTCTTCGTTTTCTTCTAAAATACTTGATATTTCAAAACTACAGTCTTGCAGTTCATAAAAACAGTCGTTAAGCCTTTGAGATACATTTTCTATTTGAGGCAAATAATCCTTTAAAGCATCTATTTCATAACTACACTCTCTTAATAGAGATATTACGTTATTTTGAGCATTTAACGTTAGAACATCGTATGCACTAGTTAAGCTGTTTTTAATTTTTTCGCTATTATTGGCGATGTTTTTTTGTTCGTTTAATTCGCTATCTTCGCCAATTTTCAAATTAGCGTTGTCTATTTCTTCAATTTGATATTTTAGTAAATCAATTTTTCTGCTTCTGTCTAAATCATCTGACTTCAGTTTGTTAATTTCATTTTTAACTTTTCTTAAATTTACATACACCTCGTCATATTCTTGGATATGCTCAAAATTACGAGCATAATTATCTAAATAAGCTAGGTGCTTATCTTGCGAAAATAAGTCGTAACTTTCATGTTGACCATGAATATTGATTAACTTATGTGCAATATGCTTTAAAAAACTTAAAGTTGTAGGGCGTAAATTAATTCTACAATTACTCTTGCCATTTAAACTAATTTCCCTTTGAATGATAATAGTATCATCTTCAACACTTATTCCCATTTCTTGAAGTTCGTTTTTAATTTCAAGGCTAACCTCATCAAAAGTTGCAATAACAATAGCTGATGTTTTACCAGCTCTTATTATATCTTTTGTAACTCTTTGTCCAAGGGCTGCATTAATAGCACCTATTAAAATCGATTTGCCTGCACCTGTTTCACCAGTTAAAACGTTGAACCCTTCTTTAAATAGAATAGTTGTTTTTTCAATTACTGCTAAATTTTCTATATATAATGATGTTAGCAACTCTATCCCCTCCGTTAAATTAATTTTTTAAAGTCTGTTACTACATTTTTTACATCTGCATTTTCTTTTGTTACTATAAAAATTGTATCGTCACCTGCAATAGTTCCTACAATATCACTAAGCTTTAAAGTATCAAGCTTTGCACATATTCCTTGTGCCATACCGCTAATCGTTTTTAAAACTATTATGTTCCTTGAATAATCTATTGAAACTACTGTTGACGAAAAAAGGCTTGTAAAATCGTTTTTATTTTTTGTGAATTTACTGTTTACTTGCTCGTATTTATATTCCCCATTTTTACCTAAAACTTTTTTTAGATTTAAATGTTTAATATCTCTTGAAACTGTAGCTTGTGTTGAGTTTATCCCTTTTTTCTTTAACATATCAAGCAGTTGTTCTTGTGTGCCTACATCGTATTTTTTTATTATTTCAAGTATTTTCTCTTGTCTATCTATTTTCATAAAATCATCTTCCTTTTAGACTGTTCTTTCAGATAATTTTTCATTTAGTATATTATAAAAGTTTTTTTCTTTTAGTGAAATCATCTTCATTTTAAGTGGTGATTTTGTAATTATGACTTTTTCTCCAAATTTTAAAGATAAAGAATGTTGACCGTCAATTGTTAAATAAGTATGTGTTTCTTCAAGCATACTTTCTACACAAATTGAAGAATTAACATCAAAGACTACACAACGCATTGACAATGCGTGCGGACAAATTGGCGTTAATAAGATACAATCCATAGTAGGTGCTATAACTGGTCCACCTGCTGAAAGTGAATACGCCGTTGAGCCTGTTGGTGTTGAAAATAGAAGTCCGTCTGCACGGTATTCGCTGAAACTTTCGTTATTTAAACTTACTGATAAATCTATAATCCTTGAAAGTGAGCCTCTTGATATTGCAATGTCATTTAAGGCAAAAAATTCTTTTTCATCTTCACCACTTATAACAGTTGCTTTCAGCATCATTCTTTCTTCAATTTTATAATTTCCATCTACTACATCTTTAATTTTTGAAAGCTCGTCTGCTTCTAATTCCGCTATAAACCCTAGTCGCCCTAAATTAATACCAATAAGTGGTTTATTTGCATTTGCTACATGATTTGACACTGCTAAAATTGTGCCATCTCCTCCAATAGTAACAACAAAATCACTTTCATTAATAAGCATAGGTAAATCGCTTTTATATGTAAAAGTACTATCGCAAAAAAAACTTTTTTCTTCCATTAAAAACATAGGCACACTACCTAGACTTTTAATATAATTCGCCAATTTAATAGCGTACTCTTTTGCTCCATTTTTAGTTAAGTTTGGTATTATAGCTACTTTCATAAATTAAATATCACCTTTCATCTATTAAAGTTTCGTATGATAAATCTACAAGTTTTTCAGGTGTAATTCCTGAAAAATTTCGAGTGTCGTTACATTTTTTTAAATATATCAAATATTCAATATTCCCCTCTGGTCCTCTTATTGGAGAAAAATCAAGTGCTAATATTGAAAATCCATTTTCTAAACAGAAATTAGAGATTGTAGCAATAACATCTATATGCACGTTTCTATCTCTTACTACTCCCTTTTTGCCAACATTACCACGTCCTGCCTCAAATTGAGGTTTAATCAAGCAAATGGCTAAGCCGTCATCTTTTAAAAGATTTTTAGCTACTGGCAAAACAAGTTTTAAAGAGATAAACGAAACATCTACAGAAAAAAAGTCGATAGGCTCTACATCTTCTGGCTTTACGTATCTTATATTTGTTCGCTCTAAATTAACAACCCTTTCGTCATTACGCAATTTCCAATCCAGTTGCCCATAACCTACGTCAATGCTGTATACTTTTTTTGCTCCATTTTGTAGCATACAATCTGTAAAACCACCAGTTGAAGCTCCTATATCCATTGTCACTTTGTCTTTTAAATCTAGCGAAAAATTTTTAATAGCTTTTTCAAGTTTAAGACCACCACGGCTTACATATTTAAGCCCTTTACTTCGCACTTCAATTTTTGCACTTTCTTTATACGTTGCTCCCGCTTTATCTGCTTTTTGATTATCAACGTAAACAACACCTGCCATTATAAGTGCTTTTGCCTTTTCACGGCTTTGTGCATAACCTAATTCAAATATTAAATTATCTAGTCTTTTTTTACTATCCATATTTCACCTATTAAATTTTAAATTCATCTTTTATTATTCTTACCATTGATTGTCTATCAAGATTTAACTTTGATAAACAAGATAAT
The DNA here is from genome assembly GCA_964369305.1 of uncultured Eubacteriales bacterium. GTDB lineage: Bacteria > Bacillota > Clostridia > Oscillospirales > Acutalibacteraceae > CAYJFG01. Next base: position 3,632 of record CAYJFG010000055.1, on the reverse strand, counting down.
ACAGATGCATGGGTTACAAACGTATTTTCAATAGCTGTTAATTTGTATTTACCTTTAAATCCAGCCGAAAAAATTTCGTATAAAAACGATTGTCCAACGCCACCATTAATTACACCTTCTTCAAAAAAGAAAATATGTTCATAATTTAACGCAAGTTGTACAACTTCTTTTGATAGTGGCTTTATTGTATTTATTTTTATTACATCTATATTTATGTTACTTTCCTCTAAATCGTTTTGAGCTTCACACGCAAAACCAAACAACCTACCGTATGTGAAAATTGCAATTTTACTTTCTTTTTTGCTGTATAAATCGTATGTTTTTCTACTTGGTATAAAATCTTCTGGTCTGTAAGGTTGTATGCCTCGTGGATATCTCACAACTACGAGGTTTTCGTCGTTGTAAATAGCTTTGTTTAAATCTCTTGCAAGTTCATCAAAGTAACATGGTGAGTAAATTGTAACGTTTGATATAGGATTTAAAAGAGATACATCAAACACACCTTGATGTGTTTCTCCGTCTTCTCCAACTATTCCTGCTCTGTCAACTGCAATTACAATATGCAGTTTTTGACAGGCAACATCATGAATAACTTGGTCTATACTTCTTTGTAAAAAAGATGAATAAACTGCAAAAACTGGTATCATTTCGCCAACTGCTAAACCAGCTGCAAATACAACTGCGTGACCCTCTGCAATTCCTACATCGAAAAAACGTTCTCTGTAAAGCTTTGAAAAATCGTTAAGCCCAGTGCCTGATTGCATAGCCGCAGTAATAGCACAAATTTTATTGTTGAACTTTGCTAAGTTGCACAACTCTTTACCAAATACATCGGAATATGAATTTGATTTTAGTATAGACTCTCCACTCTCAATATCAAAACTTGAAACACCGTGAAAGTTTTTAGGGTCATTTTCTGCGTGTTGATATCCTTTACCTTTAGTGGTAATTACGTGTATAACAACAGGTCCATTTACAGTTTTTGCAACATCTAAAACATTTTCTAAATGCGTAATATTGTGACCAGAAACTGGACCATAATATTGGAAACCCATATTTTCTACTAAAGTACTTCTATATATAAATCTTTTAGTTGCCATTTTAAATTTGCTTATACTTCTGCTTGAAGCTTTACCAATTAAAGGTATTTTATCAAGCGTTTTTTCAACTCCAATTTTAGTTCTAGCATATGACGGCTTAATTCTCATTCTAGTTAAATGCCTTGAAATTGAACCTACATTTCTTGAAATTGACATTTTATTGTCGTTTAAAATTACTATAAAATTTTTCTTAGTTCTTCCAGCATTGTTTAAAGCTTCATAAACTAAACCACCTGTTAAAGCTCCGTCACCAACGATTGCTATAACGTGTCCGCTTTCACTTTTTATAAATTTTGAACGAGCAATACCAAATGCAGCTGAAATTGAAGTGCTACTATGCCCTACATTAAATGCATCGTACTTGCTTTCACTACGCTTTGGAAAGCCTGACAATCCGCCTTCTTTTCTAATAGTGTGAATTTGTTTATATCTACCTGTAAGAATTTTGTAAGCATAACATTGATGGCCAACGTCCCATACTATTCTGTTATTTAATTCAGGGAAAGTTTTTAAAAGTGCAACTGTAACTTCTACAATACCTAAATTCGACGCTAAATGTCCGCCATTTTTTGAAACTGTTTCAATTATAACTTCCCTTATTTCTTCGCATAATTCTTTTAATTGATTATTATCTAAATTTTTTAAGTCATCTGGATTATTTATATTTTCTAAATATTTCATATGCCTTGCCCCATTTTTTTAAAGATTAACTTAAAATTCCCTCGTTTCAAGTTCTTTTGCAATTTCTAAAAGTTTTGAACTATCTCCACTAAACTCATTTAAAGCGTTTATAGCGTCTTGAGTTAATTTATTTACTAGTGTTTTTGCTTTTTCAATACCCATTATTGTAACTAAAGTTGTTTTATTATTTTTTTCGTCACTTTTCGCAGGTTTTCCAAGTTTATCTGTAGTTTGTGTTAAGTCTAAAATATCATCAACTATTTGAAAAGCAAGCCCTATAGATTTTGCGTATTTAGTAGTAGCTTCAACTTCTTTTTCAGTACCACCACCAATTATAGTACCCATAACACAAGCACTTGTAAGTAATGCTCCTGTTTTTCTTTGGTACATTTCCTCAATAATCTCTATATTTATATTATCTTTATCCATATTTTCAAGTGCTATATCTATAACTTGTCCACCAACCATACCTGTTATTCCACAATATTTAGCTAGATAATGTGATGCTTTAATTATATTTAAAGAATTATTTTCATCAGCATTTTCAAGCATAATTTCAAATGCTAAACTTTGTAGTGCGTCACCTGCTAAAAGTGCTGTACACTCGTCAAACTCTATATGGTTTGACGGTCTGCCACGTCTTAAGTCGTCATCGTCCATACATGGTAAATCATCATGAATTAGCGAATACGTATGAATCATTTCAACGGCACAAGCAAAAGGCAAAGCATCTTTTATATTTCCACCACATAACTTACAAAATTCTAAAGTTAAAGTAGGACGTATTCTTTTACCACCAGCCATTAAACTGTACTGCATTGAATTAATTAATGTTTGAAAGTTTTTAAATTGCGAATTTTTAAATCTTTCAATATAAAAATTCAATTTATTTTCTATTAAATTTAGTTGTTCATTACTCATTTTCATCATTTCCTTTTGATAGGATAGTTATTTTTTGTTCTATGTCGCTTAATTTTTCATTACAAATTTTAGATATTAAAGTACCCTCTTCGTAAAGTTTTATTGACTGCTCTAGGGTTAAATCTGGTTTTTCTAATTCTTTTACAATTTCTTCAAGTCTGCTTTTTGCTTCCTCAAAAGAATTATACTTTTTTATTCTCATCTAAATTACCTCGTCTAATTTTCTAAAATTTCATAAGCTTTACATCGTAAAGTACCATCTTGTAATTTTACATTTACTATATCATCTACAGATACATCTTTTACTGAATTAATTTTCATTTCATCTTTGTAGGCTACTGCATATCCCTTTTCTAAAATTTTTACAGGGCTTAGCAAGTCTAATTTATTAAGCAAAATTAAAAATTCCCTTTTCTCTTTTTCAGTTTTAATTTGAATTAACTTGCTCATTTTTTCGCCTATCAAATCAATACTTTGTGCTTGAATTTCTATAATATTTTTAGGGCTTTTTTCATTTAATTTTCTGTTTATAATATCTAAATTGTTTTTAGCACTTTCAAGTTTTCTGTCTATCAAATTTTTGATTATATATAAATTATCATCAATATTTTTCTTAAGTTCTTTACTGTCTGGTGTTGCCATTTGGGCAGCCATTGTAGGTGTTGCAGCCCTTAAGTCTGCTACAAAATCGCAAATTGTAAAATCTGTTTCATGTCCCACTGCTGAAATTATTGGAGTTTTCGCTTCAAAAATGGTTCTTGCTAAAGTTTCGTCGTTAAAACAAAATAAATCTTCAGCACTTCCACCACCACGGCCTACTATAATTACATCACAAAGTTTATCTTCATCTAAATATTTAATACCGCTGATAATCTCTTTATGTGCGGTTTGACCTTGAACACTTGCTGGATATAATATAATTTCAGCAAT
>CAYJFG010000054.1:0-13883 GCA_964369305.1 uncultured Eubacteriales bacterium | reverse complement strand
ATACAGCTAAACTTACTGAGTTTTCAAGTGAGTTAAATTTAAATATGCTTGATAGCATCTTAGATGTTCAAGCTAAATCAGATATAATTGTTTTAGCGGTAAAACCTCAAAATTATGAGGAAGTTTTAACTCAACTTAAAAGCGAAGTAAGCGTCCAAAAAGTTTTTGTTTCAATTGCTGCTGGAATTTCAATTGATTATATTAGAGAGAAACTCAATTGCAATTGCCCTTGTGTTAGAACAATGCCGAATACTCCCCTACTTTTAGGTCAAGGTGCAACTGCTATTAGCTATTCTGATAATATAGATAGTTTTACTTTTGAGGTTGTAAAAAGTATGTTTTCTCTATCAGGTATTTGCGAAATTTTACCTGAAAATCAAATGAACACAATTATTTCTGTTAATGGTAGTAGTCCTGCTTATTTTTATCTTTTTGCACAAGCAATGCAAGATTACGCTACACAAAATGGAATTGACAAAGACGTAGCAATGAAGCTTATTTGCCAAACTTTAAGAGGTAGTGCTGATATGTTAGAGAAATCTGGCGATACACCTTTAGAGCTTATTAATAAAGTATCTTCAAAAGGTGGAACTACTGTTGAAGCATTAGCAACTTTTAAAGAAAAAGGTGTGTATGAAAGCATCAAGCAAGGTATGGATAGCTGTACAAAAAGAGCTTACGAGTTGAGTAAATAAGTACTATACGCTTTTAAAACTTCATATTAATTAATAAGTAAAAAATTATATGGAGTGATTTCAAATGAAAGGTTTAATTTTAAGTTTAACAAATGCAAGAAAAGAAGAAAATGTTACGGTAGTACGAAAAGTTGATTACAAGTTTTTTCTAAAAAGATATAGTGTGACTATTATATTTTCGCTATTTATAGTCCCTGGGTTAGTATTTGGAGCGATATTTTCAAATGTTGCAAATTTAGAATTTATAGAAATGTTGGACATAGTTTTCCTTACAGACTACGCCAAAAGGCTTAATCAGACTTTACTACTCACTTTCGCTACTTCAATTTGCTCATATTTTATTTTATTTCTTATTCAAGTACTATTAGCCTTTTGTGCTTGGGGATTTATCTTTTTACCTTTTACTGCATTTATAAAAGGATTTGGTATAGGTCTTTGCGTTGGACAACTTACTATTTTACATAATTTTACAGGGCTTGGGTACTTTTTTTTAATAATGTTACCTGCTACTATACTGTCTGTAATTTGCGTTATTTTACAAGGAAAAAATTCGTTTTATTTATCTAAAAAAATATTAAAATCGCTTATAAAAGAAAAAAATGATGGATTAAAAGTCAAGACACAATTTGTATCTAAATATTTAATTTCAAGTGCAAATATGTTAATTTTAATGGCTGTGAGTTCAGTTATTGATGTTTTAACAACTTTATGCTTTTCATCTTTTTTCTCTTTTTAAGCTTAAATTGGAGAGTTATAATTAATGGCTAGAGAAACAAAAAAAGTTACTTTTTTTAATGAGTTTATAGGATACTATAAAGCTAATTTAAAAAGTATGTTTATTTCAAATTTATTATTCGCATTACCTTTAATAATTGTAACAACGGTTATTATTGTTTTACAGAGTTATTACGGTGGCAATATTTTTATAACTTTGTTGCCTGTACTACTATTAATGCCACTTTATGGCGGACTTACACAAGTGACAAAAGACTTAATCATAAAAAGCGAAATACACCCTTATAAAAATTTTATAAAAGGTGTAAAAAGCAATTTTAGACAAATGGTTATATTAGGTATTATAATGTATTTACTATCACTGATACAGTTTTTTGCACTTATTTTCTACTATTCTGTCGCACAAACTAACCCTATAATATATGCTGTTTTTGCAGTTGCTATCATTACAGTTCTTTTAATTATTTCTATTTTTTACTATTTGCCTCTAATAATAGTAACAGTGGACTTAAAAATGATTAAAAGCTTAAAGAATGCATTTTTAATGGGGCTTTATGAAATACCAAACAACATTAAAATATTTTTCTCGCTTATCTTTTTAACTATGGTTTCTTTAACTGCATTTATTATACCAAACAACTTTTTAATTGGTATGATAGTTTTAGTAATTTTAATATTACTATTATTGCCTATCACTGTTTCTTTAATAATCAGTATGCTTGCATATCCTAAAATCGATAAAATGCTTATTAAGCCTAGCATACCAGTTAATCCAAAACCTAAAGTTGAAACTACAATTAAAGAAGAAGTTACTAAAAATGTAACTTTAACTAAGGAAATTATAGACAACAGCAAAAACGATGATTACATATTCTTAAATGGTAGAATGATTAAAAAGAGTGTTGCTCAAAAGTATTTAGAAGACGAAGAAGCTATTTAATCTAAATCTTTTATTTATGTGCTGATTTTTTTTGATTAAAGGAATTGTGAATATACACATAAAAAATAATATTACCAAAAGTTCGAGTTTTATAATTAAGTATATCAAAACAGACAAAACATTATAACTTTGTTTTGTCTGTTTTTTTTATTTAGTAATTTAATTTTATATAGTCGTTTAAAGTAATAAACTTGTCCTTTTTATAAAAATGAACTGTTCCTTTTCCAGATTTTTTAGCAGAATACATAGCCGCATCTGCCATATGGAAGAGGTCTTTTTTTGTTGTTGCATTATTAGGGTAATGTGCTACACCTATACTACAACCGCACTTCATTTCTTTTCCCTCAAAATGATAAGTATTACAAAAGATTGTAAACAACTTTTCTAATGTATCTTTTAAGTAATTTGAATTATTAAAGTCTTTTATTAAAACTACAAATTCATCTCCGCCTTGACGATATGCACGAAAAGTCTTATCTACAAGGCTACTTAGCTCATATGAAATAGCTTTTAAAAGTGCATCACCGCCATTATGACCTAAAGTATCATTAACCTTTTTAAACCCATCTAAATCGCAAAATAAAACGAAAAATTCAGATGAAAAAAGTGTTTTATCATTTATAAATAGGTCTAACTGGTCGTCTAAGCTACGTCTATTAGGTAGTCCTGTTAGGTGGTCGAATTTAGCAAGCTTTTCAATAAGCATTTGATTTTTTTTATTTTCGGTAATATCTACACTTGCAACGAGATGCCCTAGTCGTCCATCTGTCCACGGAATACAAGAGCTAAACACCCTAAACCAGTTTCCATCAAGCTTTCGTTCATAATCCCATGTGTAAGCTTTTGTAGGGTTGTTATCTTCATCTAGTATTTTATGTTGAGGGCAAAAGTCGCATTGACCTAATTTATCTGTAAATATAGCTTGCCAACATTTTTTACCCATCATGTTTTCAACACCGCCATAAGGGGCAGCCATTGACTTATTTACATATAGCATATCATGAGTATAGTAGTCATTTACATAAATGTCTATATTCACATTATCTAGCACTTGATGCAAAATCAACTCAGCATTATTAGTGTTTCTTTGGAAAATATCGAGCTTTACTTTATCAGCTAGTAATGTAACTATACTACAAGCAGTTTTTATATCTAAATTATCTTTCCTTATATTTTTACGCCTATCGACAATTCCTACAAAAGCCGATAATTCATAATGTTGGTTTAAAACTGGTATTAAAATTAAAGCATTTGAATTAAAAATGCTGTGTAATTTTATTTCTAAATCTCCTCTTTCATCGTCGCCTGATGAACATATTATTTTTTCTGACGACAATTTGCTTAATAATTCATAACCTAAAATATTTTTTAAATCAATTTCATTATCAAAAGGAGTTGCAAAGTGTGCTGTATAAAAATGCGTTTTTGAAAAATTCCCATGATTATTAATTTCATAAACGAAACCGTTTGAAACATCAAAAAATGTACAGATATCTTCTAAATAATCCGCTTTTGTAAAGTCAGTATTATTTGCCAAACTAGTTTTATTAATAATATTTAAAAAGAACTTTTGAAAATCTGTAAACATTGTAATCACCACTTGGAAAATTATTTAAAATACTCATTTGTTATAAAGTTATCTAAATTATTTATGATATTTTCTAATGTATCTTTTGAAGTAAAGCCAGCAGCAGCTGTATGACCGCCACCACCAAAAGCACCACAAATTTTAGACGCACTATAACCATCTAAACTTCTAATAGAACATTTAAAAGTTCCGTCTTCTTTTTCTCTAATAGTTATACCTATTTTTACTCCATGAATTTTACGTGGAATAGAAGAAAGACCGTCTATATCACTTAAAGTTACACCTGTTCTATTTATTAAATCTTGAGAAACATATATTAAAGCTGTTCTATCATTGTGTAAATATTTTATATCTTTTAAAACTTCGCAATCTAGCTCAATGCGTGCTTTACTTTTTGTATCAAACATTTCTCTATTGATATTATAAAAATCTGCTCCTAAGTCTATCATATCGGCTGCAATTCTAAAAGTATCAGCTTCAACATTTGAATATTTAAAGCACCCTGTATCTGTACAGATACCTGTATAAATACTATTTGCAATATCTTTATCAAATGTGATATCCATTTCTTTTAAAATTTTATATATTATCATTGCATTAGCACCTGTATGTGCTTCTAAATAAGTATTTTTTGCAAATTCAATATGCGACTCATGGTGGTCAATAGCTAAATCAATTTTACCTATATACGCTTCTTTATTCGCACCTAGTAATTTAATATCCGCAATATCAACAGAAATTACATATTCACATTCAAAAGATTGCTCCTTTATTCCATGTGTTAAAAATTGATATTTTTCTGGTATTTCGCCTACTATTATAACTTTTGCGTTTTTTCCAATATTTTGTAAAGCTTTGCAAAGTGCAAAACCACTACCTAAAGTATCACCGTCTGGCATTTGGTGCGTTAAAATATGGAAATTATCCTTCTCTAAAATCAATTTAGCTGTTTGTTGTAAAGTTATCATGTTTATTTGCCATTCCTTTCGGTAACGCAAGTTTTATTCTTCGCTTGCGTTACTTTCACGTTCATTTTTTAATTTTAAGAGAATATCTGATATATCTGCACTATGCTTTACAGAGTCTGTAGCATAGAAAAGTAGTTGCGGTGTGTGACGTAATTTTAGACGCTCGCTTAATTGTTTGCGAATAAAACCAGATGCACTTTTTAATACTTTTTCTGCACCTTTTGTAGCTTCCATACCCTCAATAGCACTTATATACACTTTGCAGTACGATAAGTCCGAGGTTACATCAACACTTACAACACTTAACATTATATCACGCACTCTAGGGTCTTTTAGTTCCCTAATAATAGCCATTAATTCCCTTTTAATATCTTCTGTATTACGTCCTAGTTTATTTGATCCCATAATGTAATCAATCCTTAATATTAATCTCTATATTCTTCTATAGTGTACATTTCAAAAATGTCACCCTCTTTTAAATCGTTGAAACGATCTAAACAGATACCGCACTCGTAACCTGTTGCAACTTCTTTTACTGCATCTTTAAAGCGTTGTAATGATGATAGTTTATCTTCTGCAATTACGATACCATCTCTTACTACACGAATATCACAATTTCTAATTGCTTTACCTGATAAAATATAGCTACCTGCAATTACGCCGATATTCTTAATTTTCATAACGTTTCTACATTCAGCTTTACCAAGTTCTACTTCACGAGTTTTTGGAGCAAGCATACCTTTCATAGCAGCTTGAATTTCCTCTATACAATCATAAATAACTCTGTATAAACGCATATCTACGCCATCACGCTCAGCATTAGTAGCCGCCACCATATCTGGTCTTACGTTAAATCCTACTATAATTGCATTTGATGCAGATGCAAGCATAACGTCAGACTCATTAATAGCACCTACGCCACCATGAATAACATTTACTCTTACCTCTTCGTTAGCAAGTTTTGCAAGTGATTGTCTAACCGCTTCAACGCTACCTTGAACGTCAGCTTTAACAATTACTTTTAATTCTTTAATTTCGCCTAATTTCATTTGGTCGAATAAGTTATCAAGTGTAACCTTAGTTTGTTGATTAAATAAATCTTCTTTTTGTTTTGTTTTTCTTTGCTCTACAAGTTCACGTGCTAAACGTTCATCAGATACACAGTTGAAGATGTCGCCACCGTTTGGCACATCATCAAGACCTGTAATTTCAACAGGGTATGATGGCCCCGCTGTTTCTACTCTTTGTCCTTTATCGTTAAGCATTGCACGAACTCTACCAACTGCAGTACCAGCAACTATAATATCACCAATATTTAAAGTACCATTTTGTACTAAAATAGTAGCAATTGTACCTTTTCCTTTATCAAGTCTAGCTTCAATTACTGTACCTTTTGCTGCTCTGTCTGGGTTTGCTTTTAATTCTTTCATATCTGCAATTAGAAGAACCATTTCTAGTAAATCGTCTATACCTTCTTTTGTAACGGCAGAAACTGGGATACAAGGAGTATCTCCACCCCATTCTTCTGGCACTAATTCGTATTCAGTTAATTGTTGTTTAACTTGTTCAGGGTTTGCAGACATTTTATCCATTTTGTTAATAGCTACTATTACAGATACACCAGCTGCTTTTGCATGGTTTATTGCCTCGATAGTTTGTGGCATGATACCGTCATCTGCTGCAACTACTAAAATTGCTATATCTGTTACTTGAGCCCCACGAGCCCTCATTGTAGTAAACGCTTCATGTCCTGGAGTATCAAGGAAAGTAATTTCTCTGCCGTCTAAGTCAACTCTATACGCACCTATATGCTGAGTAATACCGCCTGCCTCTGTATCTGTTACTTTTGATTGTCTAATTGAGTCTAGCAGTGAAGTTTTACCGTGGTCAACGTGACCCATAACTACTACTACTGGCGCTCTTGACACTAAGTTGTCGTCGTCGTCTTCGCTATCGTCAATAATTCTTTCTTCAATAGTTACAACTACTTCTTTTTCTATTTTTGCATGAAATTCCATAGCTACTAAAGATGCTGTGTCAAAATCTATAATATCATTAACAGTTACCATTGTACCCATTAAAAATAATTTTTTAACAACTTCTGCACTTGTAGCTTTTAAGCGTGATGCAAGCTCTGTAACAGTTATTTCTTCTGGTATTATAACTGTCATTTGTTTTGTTTTTCTTTCAAGTGCAATTCTTTTTAATCTTTCTTGCTCTGTTTCTTTACGGCTGTTTCTAGGTTTTCCTCTTTGTTGAGATTTTTGAGTTATTTTTTGCTTAGTAACAGTATGCTCTTTTTTCATCTTGTCATTAGCTAAACGGTCGTATTTCTCGTTATAACGTTCCATATCAACTACAACAGTTCTTGTATCAACAATTTTTGTTTCTCTTTTACCTTTTACAGGTGCTTGAGATTGATTGTTATTTTTATTGCCATTTTCCTTTTGTGCAGGAGCATTACCCTTTTTAACATCTTGTTGTTGAGCATTAGCTTTTTTATTATTATCTTTTTTGTTTGTATTATTATTTTGAGGTGTGCTACTTTCAGTTACTTTTCTAGTAGCATAATATTCATCAAAGTTTTTTAACGCTTTTCTTTGTGTATAAAAGTCGAATACAACGTTTAACTCCTCTTGTGTTAAAGCTGTCATATGTTTTTTTACACCGCCGAAATGTTTTTGTAATAATTCTATAACGGCTTTACTTGGAACATTTAAATCTTTTGCAACTTCATGAACCCTATATTTTATCATCATAAATTAAACGCCTCCTATTATTTATCTTCATTTGATAATATTGATTTTATCTTTTTAGCCATATTTTCATCATTTATTGAAATAACTGCAATATGCTTTCCTAAAATTTGAGAAATTTCTTCTTTTGTACTTTCAATATCAGCAAATGAAACTTTATGTTCTTCTATCGTATATAAAACGTCACTTTTTGTTCTTGATGCTATATCGCTTGCAAAAAGAATTAATTTGCTTTGTTTTTTCTTTATACTTTCGTTTACAGCCTCATGACCCATACTTATTTTGCCTGAGCGTCTGCAAAGTCCTAAAAAATTTAGTAATTTATTCATTTACACCAAGCTCCATAATCATTTGTTCGTATACATCATCAGGTATTTTTGAAGAGAAAGCTCTTTCTATTCTCCTAGCTTTTCTTGCTAGTATTAAGCATTGTTCATCTTTGCAGATATATGCACCTCTGCCATTTTTTTTGCCTGTTAAATCAAGTGATATTTCGCCTTTTACTATTTGTCCGTCCTCTGTGGTTTTATCCGCTGTTTTTACAACTCTTACAAGTTCCCTTTTTGGCTTCATTTCGCAACAACCTAGACATTTTCGCATAGGTATTTTTTTAACTTTCAAAAAATAGCACCTCCTTAAAATGTATACAATAAATTTTACATTTATTCTTCTGTTTCTTCTACAACTTCTTCTGTTGTTTCTTCTATAACTTCCTCAGTTATCTCTTGTGTTACAACTTCTTCGATAGTTTCTTTAGTAATATCATCAACTAATATTTCATCGTTTACTATTACATTTTCTTGTGTGCTTTCATCTTCTGTTGTTTCTTCTTGTTTCTCAGCAAATTGTTCATCTTCTCCAAAGAAACCACTTTGAGGTTTTATATCGATTTTCCAACCTGTAAGTTTTGCAGCTAGTCTTGCATTTTGACCTTTATTACCAATCGCTAAAGATAATTGATTATCTGGCACTGTAACCCTACATGATTTTGAACCATCTGTTGCAACATCAACGCTTACAACATTTGCTGGTGATAAAGCCATTGCAATATATTTTTTAGGGTCTATATGATACTCTATAATATCAATTTTTTCTCCGCCTAGTTCATTTACAATAGTTGAAACTCTAGTTCTTTTTGCACCAATACAAGCACCTAATGCATCAACATTGCTGTCTTTACTTGTAACTGACATTTTTGTTCTAGAACCAGCTTCCCTTGAAATTGATTTAATTTCTACAATACCCTCAAATATTTCTGGCACTTCAGTTTCAAATAGACGCTTTACAAAATCTGGGTGAGTTCTTGAAATAATTGCTTTAGGTCCTTTTTCAGTTTCTTTAACATCTGCTATATAAACTTTTACGTGGTCACCTTCTGTGAAATTATCTGTAGGTATTTGCTCGCTTTTAGGCAAAACAGCCACTGCTTTTTCATTAATTTTAATAGTTAAGTTGCCTGTTCTCATATCTATTTTTTCAACAGTTGCAGTTACTATTTCTTGTTTTTTGTTTTTAAATTCTACAAGGATTTGACCTCTTTCGCCGTCTTTAATTCCTTGTCTTATAATACTTCTTGCTGTTTGAACAACTATTCTACCAAATTTTTGTGGGTCTAGTTTTATATTAACTTTATCGTCAACATATGCTATAGGGTTAATTTCTCTTGCATCTTCTAAAGATATTTCACGGTCGCTATCTTCCACAGTTTCAACAACTGTTTTTCTTAAATTAACTTCAAAAGTTCTTTTTTCTTTATCCATTAATATGTTTACATCATCGTTGCCATTATATGTGTTTTTACAAGCTATAATTATTGCTTTTTTTATTTGAGAAAGCATATAGTCTGTTGGTATTCCGTTTTGTGTTTCTAATATCTCCAGTGCGTCAAATAACTCTTTAATATCCATTTTTTTTAATTCCTCTTTCCTTAAATCTCAAAATCGTCTAACTTAATATATACTGTATCTTTTTTATTTAGGACTATTTCGTTTTCTTCGCCGTCCCAAATAGTAGCTGTTTGTTTATCCGCAGCTTTTAAAATTCCGCCAAATTCTTTACCGACAACTGGCAAAGGTCTTATAAGTTTTACAAGCACGTCACGGCCTAAAAATTTTTCAAAATGAAACTCTCTTACAAGCTCACGTTCAAGCCCTGGGGAGGAAACCTCAAGGCAGTACGCTACATCGATAGGATCATTTTCGTCTAAAGGATTTTCAATTGCTCTGCTTACTTTTTCGCAATCTTCAATTGTTATACCAGTTGGTTTATCAATAAAAATACGCAAGTAATAATTTGCTCCCTCTTTAACATACCTTACATCCCATAATTGCATATCGAAACTTTCAACTATAGGTTTGCAAATGTGCCATACTGTGTCAACTGTATTTCCACCTTTGCTTTTTGCCATATAAACACCATTCTTTCGTTTTTAATTTTTGTATAAAGAAAGGAGCGGGACACCCCACTCCAATACTAAATAACTATTGTATGTTAGAATTTTAACATAATTTGCAATGAATTGCAAGCAAAAATTTGCTATTTTCAAATTTATTTACTTAAATTTCTTTTCACAAAGCTTTTTATCGTTTTAAATTTGAAAAATTTTATTTAATTATTACATTTTCTTGACCTAATTCATTTTTTAAACTAGTTAGCAAATTATTATTAATGTATGTGTAAATACCTTTTAATTGCGTTTTACTTTCTGACAAAACTATAACTACAGGGTTTTTACCTCTATTGAAACTTAATAAGTTTTCCACTTTTTTAAACTGTGTACATTCCTTATTTTTAACCCTTAAATATAGAGTGTCAAGTTTTTTATTGCTTTGATAATTTTTGTTTCTAGACGGTATACTCTTATTATATTCAGCTATATTACTAGGCACTTCTTTAGGTGCAAGTTTTAAATAGTTGCATAAAATTTTCGGTTCTTCCTCTTCCCTTGCACTTAGAGAACCTACCATTTCAACTACATTGCCCTCAGCAACTATACGGCTATTTTCTGTAAGAGTTTGCGGAAAAATTAATACTTCCATATTACCGCTTTCATCTTCAATATTTACAAAAGCCATTTTGTCATTATTTTTAGTAATTTTAAATGTAACATTTGCTATAACTGCAATTACTCTAATACTTGAACCATCTTTATATTTAACATTGTTATTATCACTAGTTATCATATTTATAATTTTATCTGTATTTAAAGCGTTTATTACATTTTCATACTTATTAATTGGGTGGCCAGATAAGTACATTCCTGTGCTTTCTTTTTCTTTATATAAAAGCTCCGCTTGAGAAAATTCCTCTACATATTTTAAAACTGGTTCAAAACTCTCTTTACTGCCTACTGTATCAAATAAACTTAATTGACCTGCCGTATTTTTCTTTCTGTCGTGTTCTATACCGTCTGTTACCATTTTTAAATTAGTAAGCATTTGACGTCTGTTTGTATTAAACATATCAAAGGAGCCACTTTTAATAAGCCCCTCAATACCTCTTGAGTTCATTCCTTTTCCATTCATTCTTTTGCAAAAATCATATAAAGATTTATACTCGCCATTATTTCTTTCTTTTATAATTTCATCTATAAAGTTTTTACCTAGGTTCTTTATCGCCATTAAACCAAACCTTATGCTATCGCCTGAAACTGTAAACCCATGCATACTTATATTTACATTTGGTGGCAAAACTGGTATATTAAGCCTTTTACATTCAAGTGTGTAAACGGCTAATTTATTACTACTGTCAAGCACGCTTGTAAGTAGTGCTGCAAGGTATTGTTTTGGGTAATGATATTTAAGCCACGCCGTTTTATAAGCAATATCTGCATATGCTGCTGCGTGCGATTTATTAAAAGCATATGATGCGAAACTCTCCATATCTTCAAAGATAGAAAGTGCAATTTTTTCGTCAATCCCATTTCTAATACAACCTTGCACCACAACTTTCCCATCTTCTACAAGTCCGTTTATGAATATATTTTTTTGTATGTCCATTTCTTCTTTTTTCTTTTTAGACATAGCACGTCTTAATATATCTGCACGCCCAAGCGAATAACCTGCAAGCGTTCTAAATATTTGCATAACTTGTTCTTGATATACTATACAACCGTATGTTACATTTAAAATATTTTCAAGTAATGGGTGTTTATATTTTATATTTTTAGGATTGTGCCTATTTTCAATATATGTTGGAATTGAGTCCATAGGTCCTGGTCTGTATAGAGAGATAATAGCTATTAAGTCTTCTATATCGTGCGGTTTTAATTGAACTAAAACGTTTTTCATGCCTTGCGACTCAAACTGGAATACACCCTCTGAAAATCCTTGAGAAAGAGAGTCGAACACGTTTTTGTCTTCATAGTCTATTTGCTCTAAGTCAAAGCTTGTATTCTCTTTTTTAATCATATTTTGAGTATCTTGTAAAACTGTTAAGTTCCTAAGCCCTAAAAAGTCCATTTTTAAAAGCCCTAGACTTTCAAGTGTTCCCATTGGGAACTGTGTCACGACTGCTTCATCATTTTTTGAAAGTGGAACGTAAGAGAATACACTATCTTTTGTAATAACTACGCCTGCTGCGTGGGTTGTTGCGTGGCGTGGCATTCCCTCAAGGTCAATAGCTGTATCTATAAGCATTTTAATTTGTGGGTCTGTTTCATATTTCTCTTTTAAATCTTGTGATATTTGAAGTGCTTTTTTTATCGTCATTTTAAGGTCGGTTGGTATTAATTTAGCAATTACATCAACTTGTGCATATGGAATTGCTAAAGCTCGTCCAACATCACGAACAGCCGCCCTTGCTCCAAGCGTTCCAAAAGCAATTATTTGTGCTACGTGATCTTCTTTATACTTTCTTATAACGTAATCTATTACTTCTTGTCTTCTGTCTTTGCAAAAGTCGATATCAAAGTCGGGCATACTTACACGCTCTGGATTTAAAAAACGCTCAAAAAGCAAGTTGTGTTTTATAGGGTCGATACCTGTTATACCTATGCAGTAAGCCGCTAAACTACCAGCACCTGATCCCCTACCAGGGCCTACTGGAATATTTTGAGATTTAGCGTAAATAATAAAATCGCTTACTATTAAATAATAGTCGACGTAACCCATTGTATTTACTGTCGATAATTCGTATTCCAGTCTATCAATTATTGATTGTTCTGGATTTTTTCCATACTTTTTGTATAGTCCGTCATAACATAACTTTTTGAAATACTCAAAGTGATCCATATTGTTTGGCACTTCAAAATGTGGGAGTTTTGTGTTACCAAATTCAAATTCAACGTTACACATATCTGCAATTTTTTGTGTGTTGTCGCACGCTTCTTTTGCAAAAGAAAAAAGTTCTCTCATTTCTTCTTCTGTTTTTACGTAAAATTCTTCTGTCGAAAACTCCATTTTATCTTCATCATAGATTGTGTGGTTTGTTTGAATACATAGTAAAATATGGTGCATTCTGCTATCATGTTTTTTTAGATAGTGACAGTCATTTGTGGCAACTAGCGGTATTCCTGTTTCCTGAGATATTTTTACAAGACCTGTATTAACTGTTTTTTGCTCTGTAATTCCATGGTCTTGAATTTCTAAATAGTAGTTGCCTTTACCAAATAAGTTTTCATAATATAATGCTTTTTCTTTTGCTTTTTGATATTCACCATTTAAAATAAGACGTGGCAACTCTCCAGCTAGACACGCCGAAAGGCAAATAAGACCCTCGTTATATTTTTCTAAAAGTTCGTCATCTATTCTAGGTTTATTGTAAAAACCCTCTGTAAAACCGTATGATACCATTTTTATTAAATTTTGGTATCCTTGATGATTTTTACAAAGTAAAACCATATGCCTATTTTCACGGTCAAACTCAGATACTTTATCAAGGCGACCTCTTTTTGCTACGTATACTTCACAACCTATAATTGGTTTTATTCCGTTTTCTTTTGCGTATTTATAAAAATCAATTACACCATACATTACACCGTGGTCAGTAATTGCAACTGCATTTTGACCTTGTTCTTTTACAAGGTTTATAAGTTCTTTTATTTTACAAGCACCATCTAGCAAACTATATTCGCTATGTACGTGTAGATGTACAAATGACATGACTTTCATCTCCTTTATTTAATGTTTACTCTTCACTATTCACTTTTCACTTTTCACTATTCACTATTCACTATTCACTATTCACTTTTCACTATTCACT
>CAYJFG010000053.1:1481-13915 GCA_964369305.1 uncultured Eubacteriales bacterium | reverse complement strand
ATAGTATTTGTCCTTTTTATGATAATGAAAAATTGTATGACCCTGAAACAAAGCAAAGATATACTCTACAACTTAATTTAAGGGCAATTAGTGGGTTTTATATGCAACAAAATTTTTTAGAAATGTGTATTTTTGATTTTTTAATAGGTAATACAGATAGACATCAAAATAATTGGGCTATGCTTATAAAAGAGGAAAATGAAACTTTAAAAGGTAAATTTTCTCCATTGTATGATAATGGGTCGTCTTTATGTTGTTATGTAAAAGAAAATCAACTTGACTTATATTTAGGAAAAGACAAAATGAAATTCAATTCTTTAATAGATACAAAATCAGTTTCTATGATAAGATTAGAGGGTCAGGGAAAAACAACGCATAGGCAAATAATTGAGTACATTAAAGATAATTACTATGATGAATGTTTTTTATTAGTTGATTGTATTATTGAAAATATTAATGACATAAATATTAAAAAAATTCTAAAAAAATATCCTGAAAAGTTATTAACAAGTAAGCGTAAAATGTTAATAGAAAAATTTTTATTAGGAAAAGTTGAAATATTAAAACAAATATACAAAAAATAGAAAGGGGAATGAAAAGTGCTTAATAGTGATGAAAGAGATTATATATATATGATTTGGAAAGACCCTAAAACTAGGAGAAATTTTACAGTAGCAGAACTTAGCAAAAATGGAACATTTAAATTTAGATATACCCACGATATAGAAAAAGCAATTGAACATGGATTTGAACCTTTATTGTCTTTTAATGATATAAATAAAACATATGAAAATAATATTATGTTCCCAGTTTTTTCTTCAAGATTACCTGATAGAAAAAGGAGAGATATTGACGAAATATTAAAAAAATATGAGCTTAAAGAATTTGACTCGTATTTGCTATTAAAGCGAAGTGGTGCAAAATTGCCTATAGACAATTTAGAATTTATAGACCCTATATTATCTACAAATGAAAAGGTAAAAAGAATTTTTTATGTAGCAGGCTCTAGGTACTACTTAAAAAATAAAGATATAAAGTATATAAAAATAGGGGATATCTTAACGCTTAAAGCAGAATATGAAAATGAAAAAGACCCTAACGCTATTAAAATATTAAATGATAAAGGCTTACATTTAGGGTATATTCCAAGATATTATAGCAAAAATATCAAAGAGGCTTTTGCTATTAATAAAAAAGTAATATGTAAAATTATTAATATTGAAAATGATAATATCAATAATGAATTTATAAAAGTAGAAATGACAATTGAATAAAAGATAAAAAAACCGTACAGACATTAATTTGTCCATGCGGTTTTTGTGTTTTAAAAAATATTTATCAACGTTTGTTTTATAAATGTTGATAATGTTTTTTTGTTATAAATTAAACTCCCATAAATTCTTGATATTTAGGTAAAACTTCATCTGTAGCACCTTGCATTTTTAGTTCGCCTTCATGCATCCAAATTACAGTTTTGCAAAGTTTTTTTATTGTGTCTAAGCTGTGCGAAACTATCAAAACGGTTTTGTCGTTGTCTTGTATTAATTCTTCCATTTTTGCATAGCTTTTTTTCTTAAAACGAGCGTCGCCAACACTTAAAACTTCATCAATAAGAATAATATCTGTATCCATAACGGCAGTTATTGAGAAAGCAAGCTTTGAATACATACCACTTGAATAAGTTTTTACTGATTTATCTATAAACTTCCCAAGCTCTGAAAATTCTATAATTTCCTCTAATTTTTCGTCAATGCTTTTTTCAGAAAATCCCATAAGCAAGCCAGAAAGATATACATTTTCACGCCCTGTAAGTTCACGCTGAAAGCCAACACCTATAGCAAGCAAAGATACTTTCATATCAAAAGTGTTGATATTACCGCTATTAGGCGAAAAAACACCAGCCATAGCTTTTAACATTGTAGATTTTCCGCTGCCGTTTTTACCGATGATACCTACAATTTGCCCTTTTTCAACGTTAAAAGTTACATTTTTAACGGCTTCTATATTTTCACGGCTCTTTTTACTTGAAAAATTAAATATTTCCTTTAAAGATTTAGGCTTAACCGTCATATAATTTATACATAAGTTCTTAACTTCTATAGCATTCAATTTAAATCACCTTTACATATGTGTTTTCGTATTTATAAATTAAGTTTATACCAAGAACCGATAAACCTAAACCTACTGCAAACCAAATTCCAAGCAACGCATAATCAAGATTAGTGTTATATAATAGTGCATCTCTTGATTGTGCTATTAAAAATGCGATCGGATTTAATTTAAGTAATAGCTGACCCTCTATACCACCTATTCTTTCAGACAATGAGTAAAACACGCCTGATAAATAGAATGTTAATTTTAATAAAACTGTTACAATATTTTTAAAGTCACCAATAAAAACACCTAAATGCATTAAAATAATGCTAAAACCAAAACATAAAGTAAAAAATACTATAAATATTGGTATTATATTTAAAATCGTAAATGAAAACGGCACTTGTAAAATTATCATAAAGACAAATACAAGTATTAGAGAAATTCCCATTTTAAAGGCGTGTACAAACATTTTAGAAAGCAAAAATACAAATTTTGGTACGTAAATTCTTGTTATAATGCTTTTGCTTTTAACAACTAAGTCTACGCCACTTGTTAAAACTTTGCTAAAGAAGTTCCAAAGAGTTAGACCTATAAAGATAAACACTTGTAAGTACTGTTCTTGTGATGAAAATATTATATTAACAACGAAAGAATATACAAGCATAAATAATACAGGATCGAGTATCCACCATAGCCAATTTAGGTGAGAGTTTGAAACTTCCGATTTAAGTTCCGCTCTTGCTGCGTATATGGAGTAATTCCAATATTGTTTTACGTCCTTTATAAATCTACCCAAAAAAAGACCTCCTTTTTCAATTCGTAATGCGTGATTTAATTCGTAATGCGTAATTAAAAGACAAATAAATAATTCGCAATTCGTAATTCGTAATTAAAAGATAAAAGCAGATACTATAAATAGCAAACGCCCTTTACAAATAAAAAATCCGCAAGGATTTTCACATTAACTATTCACTTTTCACTATTCACTCTTCACTTTCATTATATCCGCAAGGATTTTCACATTCACTCTTCACTATTCACTATTTTTATATCTGGTTTTACATATATCGTTTTATTATTTTTGTAAATAACCATTCCAGGTTTTGCTCCAGACGGTTTAGAAACATATTTTATAAGTGCATAATCTACAGGCACATTATCGCTTTCTTTTGCTTTACTGTGATAGGCTGCTATACTTGCAGCTTGCAAAATAGTTTCGTCGTCAATTTCTCTATTATCTGATATTACTACAGTATGTGAGCCGGGTATATTTTTTGTATGAAACCATAAATCGTAATTTTTTGCAGTCTTCAGCGTCAATAAATCGTTTTGTACATTGTTTCTACCTACTAAAATTCTAAATCCGCTTGATGATGTAAACTCTATAAATGGTAAAGTCGCTGGTTTTTTATTCTTTTTTGCGTTTCTATTTTTCTTTACGTAGCCCTCGTTTGCAAGTTCCTCACGAATGTGAGAAAGCTCGCTCTCTTTTTCTGCTCTGCTTAAGCTATCAAAAACGCTTTCGATGTAATCAAGTTCTATAATTGCTTTTTCTATTTGAATTTTTAACATTTGCTCGGCTGTTTTTGCTTTATTATAAAGTTTATAATATTTTTGTGCATTTTGCGACGGTGTTAATGCTGGGTCTAAATCTATTTTTAGTATAGGCAAATTTTCTTCATAAAAGTTTTCAACCTCTATTTTTGTTATGCCTTTTTCTATTCTATATAAATTTGCTTGTAGTAAATCGGCTTTTATTCTTAAAATTTCACGGTCTGTTGATTTTAAAAGTTGAGCCTTTTGAGTGTTAATTTTTCGGCTAAGTCTTTGAGAAATATTACTTAAAATCTTTAATAAGTCTTGTCCTTTTACATTAATTCTTTCGCTTCTGTCACGTTCAAAATAGAAATTATCTAATAATGAAGAGAAACTCTGTGTTTTTGTGACTTTCGCCATAGTTGAATATTGTGTTATCTGTGTAAAAGAAAAGTCAAGCGGTTTATTTGTTTTAATGTCGTACACTATATATGGTGTGCCGTTTGTTGTCTTTATAGTTTCAATTAATCTATTTAAGAAAAACGATAACCTTGTTTTTTCGTCATCTGTTATTGAAGTGGTGAAAATGTCCTGCCCTCTACCTGTTAAATGTTCAAGTTCACGGCAGATTATAGGGCTTACACCTTGTAATTTATTTAAAATAGCTTTATTTAACGCCATGTTTTTTTCTGTATCTAGTATATAGCTTACAAGTTCTTGCGTTGTTTTGCTTTCATCTAGTAGACAATATTTGTCTTGAGATGGTGGGAGTTCATACGTAATCCCTGGTAAAACTAATCTTTTTTGAGATATTAACATATCTATTCTTTTAAGTGGATCTATAATTTTTAAGTCTTCATCAACTAAAATAATATTACTATGTTTTCCCATAATTTCAATTATTAAATATAGTTTTATCTTGTCGCCAAGTTCATTAGTTGCGTCAAATGTGATTTTAAGCATACGCTCTAAATTAATTTGCTCAACGTCTTTTACTCTTGCACCGCCTAACTTTTTACGTAAAAGCATACATAACATTGGCGGAGTTTGTGGGTTTTCAAGAGAGTGCGACGTTAAATTTATCCTAGGTGAATTTGCCCTTGCACTAAGTAAAAGCTTAAATGCTCCGTTTCTGCCTCTTAAAGCGAGTACTAATTCCTCTTTTGATGGTTGGTAAATCTTTTCAACTCTAGTGTCAAATATTTTTTCTTTTAATTCTTCTTTTATATGATGTAAAAAAATGCCGTCTAACGCCATTTATAAAAAACTCCTTATTTGTGGTACTTTCCACCACTTGATATTTGAAAAGCTCTGTAAATTTGCTCAAGGAGCATCACTCTTGCAAGTTGATGCGGAAATGTCATTTTTGACATTGATAATTTAAAATCAGCTTTATTTTTAATTTCATTTGAAAGACCGTGAGAACTTCCAATAATCAACGATATATCGCTTTTACCACTTAAAGAAATATCGCTTATTTTATTTGATAGTTCAGTAGAACTTATCTGTTTGCCCTCAATACAAAGAGGTATTATATACGAATTTTTAGGGATTTTACCTAAAATACTTTTGCTCTCTTGCTCTAAACATATATCTATTTGAGAGGCTGACGGATTTTGTGGTAGTTTATACTCTGGTATTTCTGTAACATTTAACTTGCAAAATGCATTAAGCCTTTTTGTGTATTCGCTTACCGCATCTTTTAAGTATTTTTCTTTTAAGTTCCCTAAACATATTATATTTATACTTATCATTTTATTATACGTCCATTTTAATATATTATAGATGTTCCATTTGTTTTTATTGGTGCTATAGATAATTTATAATCGTTATCAATTTTCATGTTTTCGCAAAGTAAAGACGAAACGGCACTTTGATATGCAAGTAGTGGCATATTATTTTCCTCGCTTAAATGAGCAAGTACTATTTTTGTAGTGCCACTTTTTACAAGGTGAGGTAAAAAGTTTGAGCAAGTTTCGTTTGATAAATGGCCAATGTCTGATAAAATACGTCTTTTAAGGTCGTAAGGATACATACCGTTTAATAGCATATCTACATCATGGTTAGACTCAATTACTACAGTGTCGCACCCTAAAAGCGATTTTTTTATTGAAGATGTCAACATACCTGTATCTGTAGCAAGACCTAGCTTTCTACCGTCACCAGTATGTACAACATATCCTAAACCGCCGAAACTATCATGCGAAATTTTAAAAGAGTCTATTTTCATGTCATCTATAATAATTGTATCGTCTACTTTATGTAATTTATATTTATCGTTTGTTAAACCTTTTCTTTCTATGGCATCAACTGTGCTTTCGCACGCATATACATCTATACCATGTTTGCTTGCAAAAACTCTAAGTCCGCTTATATGGTCGCTATGTTCATGAGTTATAAAAATGGCTTTTATGCTTTTTATGTCAATTTCGTTATGATATAACGCTTCTGTTATGCGTTTAGCACTTACTCCAACATCAAGAAGTACACCGCCACTACCACTGCAAACGTAATAGCAATTACCTTTGCTACCACTAAAAAGTGGGTATAACTTTGCCATAAATTCACTCATTTCTAACATTTATAATCAGTACATTATAATATATCATATATAAGAAAAAATTACAATAGCACGGACGCAATTAATACTTTTTAATGGTAAAATTAACATTAAATCAAATTACTTTTTAATCTTATTAGTTAAATAAATAATTAGTAGTTGATTTTTTAAAAAAACTATGTTATAATACACGTAAGTAGTAGAACTTTCTACTGCTATATTAAATTTTTTGAAGGGGTGTTGTTTTATGAGTAAAACAGTTGCTATTATCCTTGTTGTTTTTGTAGGTACATTAGGTATACATAGGTTTATCTCAGGTAAAATCGGTACAGGTATTATTTGGCTTTTAACTGGCGGTTGTTTCGGTATTGGTTGGATTTATGATATTATCCAAGTTGCTACTGGTAAATTTACAGACAGCCAAGGAAATCCATGGGGCGTAGATCCTTGATTGGTTTTTAAAAATTAATAATTTAAAAGATTGTTGCAATTGGTTTTGCAGCAATTTTTTTATATAAATTAAAAATTTTGTAGATTTTTGTTGACGGATAATTGATATCATTTTATAATAATATAAAGGGCAATAATAAATACTAGATATATTATAGCATATGAACTTTTATTAGTCTTGTCTAGTCGTCTAAAATTTCGTATTACTGTGTTAAATTTAATTTCAACTATCCTAAGACAAATAAAAATCCAAATGCTATAAGTTTAAAAAAGAAAGGGAAGTTATAATGTCAAAGAAACAAAAAATAATAATTATTTCTGTATTGTCGTTTACGGTGCTTTTTTTAACAGCTATGGTTATTATAGTTTTAAGTTTAAACAATAGTTCTCCCGTTGTCCAACCAGAAATAGAAACAAAGGCAACTGCTACTAATCCGCCACCACCTACACAAGTAAATGCACAAAGCATTGAAATTGAAGAAGAAAGTTACGATATTATGGTGGGTGAAAAGCAAAAATTAACGCCTACAATCATTCCAAGCGGTGCTATTGAAACGCAGTTTTTCTTTTCAAGCTCTAATGTAAACATAGCAACCGTTAATAGCGATGGTGAAGTTAGCGGAATAACTGATGGTGAATGTGTAATAACTGTTGAACTCAGAGAAAATGAAGACATCAAAGCAGAATATAAAATTAAAGTAATAGACGAAAATATAGAAAAAATTAATATATTAAATGATTACTTAAATGGGATTGATAATAGAGATATAGTTCCATACCATATTAACACACTAGGAGTAGTATATATAGAAAACTGCAAAATTGCAGACATAAACGAAGACGAAAGTTACGAACTTATAATTGATTACAACATAAAAGCAAATCAAAATGTAATTGAAGTTGTAAGTCTTGAGGGAAACAACGCACAGTCTGTAAAAACTTTTGATGACTTCCAAGAAGTTTTAGAAAAAGGGTACTCAAAACTTACTCAAGAAGTTTATAAGGATAATGGCGGAAAAATTTATTTAAAAAGCCAAGCCATAACAAGTAGCGAAACTATAACAACTACCGAGATAATGTTTTATGAAGTAAAAGGCGATGATCTAATACTTCTGAAAAAATATAAAGATATATACAATTATACAGTAGGTTCAAAAGTTCCTGACAGTGGAGAGTTTTATATAAATGATATTAGAGCTACTGAAAGTGAGTATATATCCTCTGTAAACAATTATTTTGAGGGATATATTTTATTTGATGATTATGCAAGTAGATATGTAGAACTTGAAGAAAGTGCTTTTGAAAAAATGGATATAGTTGTAGACTTACCGCAACAATATCTTAATAGGATATCATGGAAAAGTAGTGACGAAAAAGTAGCTACTGTTAATAGCAGTGGCGTAGTATCAGCGTTGCAAATTGGGCGTAGCGATATAATTGCAGACCTTTCGTGCTTTACAAGTCCGATATCAAATGTGTATGCAGATGTATCAAACATTTCAGCAGATTTTGAAAATTATTTAAACGACGAAAGCAATCAAACTGTAAAATCAAACGGAAAAACTTTACCTCTTTATGGTAGCAAAGTAATTGATGTTGACAACGACGCTCAAAAAGAGTTAATACTTTACTATACAGATAGTAAAAATGTTAGAATTGATATAGTAAGCCTTAGTGGTTCGTCTATTAAAAGCAATATAGCACTTGAAAAAAATGCTGGCACTTACAACTCTTTAATATGCGAAATTTATATGGATAACGCTAAAAATCAAATAGTTATTCAAGAAAAATATATTAAAGGAAACTCTTTAGAATTTTACTTTGATGAATTTGTAGATGAAACCTTAACTAAATATACTCCTGTTTACAAAGTTGACTTTGTAGGAGATACTCCTAGTGTATACTATATAAATGGTAATGAGAGAAAAGAAAGCGACTTTACAATACAAGTAAACCATTATGGACAATATACAAATTGGGAAAAACAATAATAAAAGTGAATAGTGAAGAGTGAAGAGTGAATAGTGAAAAGTGAAAAGTGAATAGTGAAAAGTGAAGAGTGAAGAGTGAATAGTGAATAGTGAATAGTGAAGAGTGAATAGTGAATAGAGAAAAGTGACAGTGAAGAGTGAAAAGTGAATAGTGAATAGTGAAAAGTGAATAGTGAATAGTGAAAAGTGAATATTGATTGTGAAAATCCTTGCGGATTTTTTATTGTAGATGGGCAACCCTCCGTCACCTAGCGGTGCCACCTCCCTCAAGAGGGAGGCTGTGGGTGGCTGGACGGCTGAGCATCTGGCAACTGGACACTGGCGTCTGGTATCTGTTTCTGTCTTTTAATTACGAATTACGCATTACGAATTACGAATTAAATAAGTCCTGAATTTATTTTATCAATTTTAAAAACCTTTCAAAAACAAAAAACGTTTTTGAAAGGTTTTTTTATATAAAAAAAGAAATTGTAACAAATAAGTTACAAAGTTGTAATACCTATAAATTAAGGATTTTAGTGTATTTTCTATATAAAATGAATATCATATTAATAAATAATGTTATAATATTACTATCGTTTTTAATGTGAAAAGTTTGGCGTTCTAACCAATTTACACAAAGGATAACAACAATAAATAGCATTATGCACAAAAAATAAGGCTAAAAAGCTTGTCTACAGTGGTTTTTATTCTTTTGTGGAAATAAACCCAAACTTTACAAAAGTGTAACTATATTATATAATATGTATCAAAGTTGAAACAAGATTGAATATTTATTAAAGGAGTTGAAACTTGAAGTCGATTTTTCATGGCTTCATTATCTTATGTTAAAAAAAATTATTGCAATTTCATTATGTATTATACTATGTTTAGTGTCTGTTGTTTCTTACTCAGGTGCTGCAATTAAATTATTACCAGTGTCGATTACACAAGGTCTTGAAATGGTTTCTATAGGAGAGCTTACAACCTTAGATGTTGTGATGAATATAACAAGTTACGACACAGAAGACTTAGTATGGTCATCGTCAAACGAAAATATAGCTACAGTAAATGAAGACGGTGTTATAAGACCAACAGATGCAGGCTATACAGATATAACAGCTACTATCTATAATAGCAGTGGCAAAAAATTATACTCAGATACTTGCAAACTTTACGTGTACACTCCAGCAGTTCTAGTAACTATAGATTATGATACTTTAGATTTTACAGTATCACAAAAAAGCACATTTACAGCTAATGTAAAAACTAGTTACCCTGTAAATACAAGAATTGTATGGGGTTCTAGTGACAACGAAGTAGCTATTATAGATTCAAAAGGCAACTTCCACGCACGAGCA
Source organism: uncultured Eubacteriales bacterium (assembly GCA_964369305.1). GTDB lineage: Bacteria > Bacillota > Clostridia > Oscillospirales > Acutalibacteraceae > CAYJFG01. Next base: position 3,941 of record CAYJFG010000053.1, on the reverse strand, counting down.
GAGGGTGAGGCTACTCTAACTTGCTCAGTTATAGATAATAAAAGCAATAAAGCTATAGCAAAAAACTATGTAGACGTTACAGTTCATGAAGATGTTACAGAGATTTCGCTAAGCAACGAGGCTGTTAGCTTACAACTAGGTGATACTCATAAATTAGAAGCAGATATTGCGAGTAATGCATTTTATGAAAATGATGTTGTATTCTCGTCATCAAATGAAGATGTTGCTTTAGTAGATAGTGACGGCGTTATTACAGCAAAAGATACAGGCAATGCAACTATTACTTGTAGTTTTGTTAATATAGAGAGAAACTCAGTAATTGCTACTGAAACTTGCGAAGTTATAGTAGGAACAAGTGTTGAAAAAATCACACTTGATAAAACATCATTAAGTATGGCTGTTGGAAAAAGTTATACTTTAAAAGACACTGTAAGCCCTAGTACTGCTACTAATAAAGATGTAAAGTGGACATCAAGCAATACTAAAGTTGCTACTGTTAATTCAAACGGTACAGTAACAGCAGTTGGCAAAGGTACTACAACTATTACTTGTACAGCTCAAGATGGTTCAAACGTTAAAACTTCAATTAAAATGGAAGTTTACCAAAAGGTAGAGTCAGTTGCGTTAAATAAAACAACAGTTACTTTAAATCAAGGTAAAACTTATACATTAAAAGCTACTATCTCACCATCAACTGCAAATAATCAAGGTGTTGTTTGGTATACTTCAAATAGCTCAGTTGTTAAAGTTGATGCAAATGGTAAATTAACAGGTGTAGGTGGCGGAACAGCTACAATTACAGTTAGAGCAAAAGAAAACAGTAAAATATTAGATACAGTTACAGTAACTGTAAAACCTACTGTTTCATATACAGAAGATGACCTATACTGCATGGCTGCCGTAATTTGGCAAGAGGCAGGAGCGTTATATATGAGTGACGAGCTACAACTTATGGTTGGTGCAGTTGTTATGAACCACGTTGCAAGTAGCTACTTTCCAAATACAATTAGGGGAGTTTTAACAAGACCTTACGCTTATGGAACAATGGCATGGGACGGTATACATCTACCAACTAACCCAAGTGCTACAACTCAAAAAGCCATAGACCGTTGTTATGAAAATGCTAAAAAAGTTTTAACTGGCGAATTTGACTTACCTAACAACGTAATTTATCAAGCTGGATTTGTTCAAGGTAGCGGAGTTTATAAATATCTTGAAGGTGTTTACTTCTGTTATATGTAATTTAAAATTAAATATAAACTTTAAAACGACTTAATTATTTAGGTCGTTTTTTTGCATATTTTAAAGAGTACTAATATATACTAAATATTAGTAGGAAAAAATTTTAATATAAAATATTAGTTGTTAAAAGTGGATACAACAGTCAATATCAAAATTATTTTATGTATACTTTCATAGTTTTTAAATAATTTATAAGTAAGACGTTCAAATAATTACCAAAAGATATTACCAAAAAAATTTTAATTAAAAATAGTACAAAAAAGAGTGTATGTACGTTTTGGAAATTGTTGTGATAATTAGGTAATAATGCACAAATAAACGTACTACATACACATTGTAAGTTTACAAATTTAAAAAATTATAGGTGTTATGTATTAATAGGAGCGGAAAATACATTTTTTTTTGTTAAATCTCCTTATTTTTATAATTTATTCCAAAAAATGTTGTAAAACTGTTTTTTGTATGATATAATGAGTATGGAAAGATACTATGTACATTTTAAAATGTATCTAATTAGCTTATAGTTTGCAAAATTTACAATTCTAGCATGAGCTTTCCTTGGCGACTTTTCCCTGCGTGAACCCCTCATACACAAATAAACACGGTTTAAAAGTAAAGGACTGATATTATGATTCAATTTTGCAAGATTTTGATTGTTGATGATGAGTTTATCATCAGAAAAGGAATAAAACATCTCCTAGATTGGGAGAAATATGGATACCAAATAGTTGGAGAAGCTGAAAACGGTAAAGAAGCTTTGAAAATGGTAAAAGAAGAAAAACCAGATATAGTTTTAACAGATATTGTTATGCCTGTTATGAATGGAATTGAATTTACAAAAGAAGCTTTAATGCATAATAAGGATTTAAAGGTAGTTATTCTATCAGGATATGATGACTTTGATTATGTAAAAAGTGCGTTTGTATATGGTGCAGTAGATTATATACTTAAAATGGCGTTAAACCCTAGTGGTCTTTTAAGTGTGCTTGATAAAATATCAAAGAAAACTGCTGAACCTGTAAAAAACATTGTAGGATTTCATTATAGCATGGAAAATACTTTAGTGCAGTATATTATAGGGTTGAAAGAAAATATAGAAGATGAACAAATTAAAAAGCAATTCAACTTACCTTGTTACAGGCTTTTAGGTATTAATAAGTCGTACTGTGGTGATGCGTCGGTTGTAAATAGCTTTATGAATAATGGAATATTTTCTAT
>CAYJFG010000053.1:0-1471 GCA_964369305.1 uncultured Eubacteriales bacterium | reverse complement strand
TACCCTATTAATATGAGTGATGATATAATATTTGTATTATTAAATTACTCTTTTACAGAAGAGGCGACACTTGCAAATTCTGTAAAAGTTGCTATTGAAGAAATCTCAAAGTTGAAAAGCTCGCTGTTCTTTGTTTTAAGTGATGTCTTTTATGATTTAAGGGATATCAAGAGAATATACAATTATGGCTTTTCGAAAATTACTGAAAAAAGATTTTATTATAAAAATACGTCGCTAATTCACGCTAAGCAAGTGCCGTCGTATCCGTCACCACCTAAATTTGATTTAGACAGGTTTAAATCCTTTGTTAATCAAGGTGAAATTAAACAGGCGGCTGAGATTTATAAAGATTATATAATTGAAAGCATTGATACATACCATGTTGATGAAGATAAAATTAAGTCTTTTGCTGAAACTAATTTCTATTACTTAATTGGAGAGTTTAAACACTTAAGTATATCTCCAGAAATTATCAACAAGTTAAACGCTTCTTTTGTTAATCAAATTAAAAATTGCGAGTACGCAGAAGATTTACTTACAAACTTTAGCTATTTTTACGAAACATTTATCGCTACTATAAACGATTACTATTTAAAACTAAATAATAATAAGACTGTTGATATTTCAGATATTATCGACTACATTAAGTCGCATTACAGTGAAAATATAACTTTGCAACAAATTGCCAAAAAGTTCAATTTTAGTTATTATTATTTATCTTCTTACTTTAGTTCTCATTGCAATGAGGGTTTTAATGAATTCTTAAATAGAATTCGTATTGAGCAATCGTTATCTTTCTTAAAAGCACAAGAAATACCTATCTCAAAAGTTAGCTCAATGGTGGGCTATTCAGACCATAGTTATTTCTGTAAAGTTTTTAAAAAGTTTATTGGTGTTACACCTAGCAAGTATAGAAAAAATCAAAGTTCATATTGTGCTTAAATAAAACTTTTAATAAACCCCAGTTAACATGCTGGGGTTTATTTTTTTAGATGTAAAATGTCTAATATCACAAATTTAAGGTTTTATAGTGAAGAGTGAATAGTGAAGAGTGAATAGTGAAAAGTGAAAAGTGAAGAGTGAATAGTGAAAAGTAAATAGTGAAAAATGAAAAGTAAATAGTGAAAATGTAGGGTAAATCCCATGTGGTTGACTGCTATTGAAGTCACGCACAAAATAAAAAGTAGGGGGCTGTCGCATAAAAAATTTTTCGTCATAATTGTAGGGGCGAAATCCATTTTCAATGTCACGAACTTAAGGTTTTAGAGTAGATATTTGTTGTTTTTTAATTTTAATTTCATAATTAATAATAAACGTGAAGATTTAAACGAGGCACAATTTATTTGTAGGGGCGGCCATTGACCGCAATGTCACGAACTTAAGAAAAAAGATAAAAAGATATCAGTTAGCAGTATTCAGTCATCATAGAAAAAACGCCCTTTATAAACAAAAAATCCGTAAGGATTTTCAC
>CAYJFG010000052.1:6808-14563 GCA_964369305.1 uncultured Eubacteriales bacterium | reverse complement strand
TTTTTGAAATAGAAAATCATCAGCTAAACATAGGCAAAATATAGGCAATTTCAAACCCGCTTTAATCAAAAATTAAATTGCAATAATTAAAATTTAAGGTTATAATATATATATTATATATAAAGTAGGTGTGTATTATGTTAAGCGAAATAAAAAATCAATCTCAAAAAGTAATTAAAGAGCTTATCTCAAAAGCTTATTTGCAAAAAGGCGACACTTTAGTAATTGGTTGTTCTAGTAGTGAGGTTTGCGGTGATAAACTCGGCACTAATTCAAATTACGAAGTTGCACAAGTTATATTTGACGCTATGTACCCTATATTAAAAGAAAAAGGGATTTACTTAGCTTCTCAATGTTGTGAGCATTTAAACCGTTGTGTAGTTATTGAAAGAGAATTAGCAATTTTAAAAAATTATGAAGTTGTAAGTGCAGTTCCAAAACCAAAGGCAGGCGGTTCTTTTGCTACAATATCATATATAAATTTTGAAAATCCAGTACTAGTTGAAAAAGTAAGTGCCGACGCTGGAATAGATATAGGGCTTGTTCTTATTGGTATGCAACTAAAAAATGTGGCAGTTCCTATACGATTAAGTTTACAAAAAATTGGCGATGCTACAATAGTATGTGCTAACACAAGACCAAAATTTATAGGCGGTATAAGAGCCGAATACGAATAAAACGGAGGGTTATTTTATGAACATATTAGCAGATAAAAATTACAAAGCAAAATTTTTAGAATTATTTGAGAAACACGTTACACGAAAAGGCTCAAAAGAGCTTATAGACTGGCTACTTAAAACAGATTTTTTTACCGCACCAGCAAGCACAAGATATCACTGTGCCTGTGAATACGGATTAGTTATGCATAGTTTAAGTGTTTATGACGTTATGAGAAGTAAACATTTTGAAGATGGTATAGACAGCGAAGAAAGTTTTGTTATAACTGCTTTACTACACGATTTATGCAAAGCACAATTTTATAAAGTTTCTGAAAGAAATGTAAAAAACGAAAAAACTGGAAAGTGGGAAAAAGTGCCTTATTACGCTATTGAAGATGTTTTCCCTTATGGTCACGGAGAAAAATCTGTATTTTTAATCGAAAGATTTATGCGTCTAAAAGTAGATGAAGCTATGGCTATACGTTGGCATATGGGTGGTTTTGATGAGGCAGGTGGTTTTTCAATTAGTCAAGCATACGAAAAATATCCAATTTCTGTTAAACTTCATTTAGCCGATTTAGAGTCTACTTATTTAAGAGAGAAAAATACATCTCAAGTAAATAAGTAATTACATAAATTTATAGAAATTTGGAGTAAACATTTATGGATTTTAATACAGCTAAATTAAGGGTGGAAGAGTTAATCGACATTATAAATTATCATAACGATTTATACTATAATAAAGACAACCCAGAAATTGAAGACTTTGAGTATGACAAACTTTTAAAAGAACTTGAAACTTTAGAAAGTAAGTATCCTCAGCTTATAAAAGAAAACTCACCTACTCAAAAAGTAGGTGGAGAAAAATCAAATATATTTTCAGAAGTTGAGCATATTGTGCCAATGCAAAGTTTGCAAGATGTATTTTCGGTAGGTGAGCTTTTAGACTTTGACAACAGAGTACGTCAAGTAATTACAGACCCTGTATATATTGTTGAACCTAAATTTGACGGCATTTCAGTTTCGTGCGAATATAAAAACGGCAAGTTTATGCGTGGTTCTACTAGAGGAAATGGGCTTGTTGGCGAAGACATAACGCACAACTTAAAGACTGTTAAATCTCTACCAAAAAAGCTTTTAAATAATGTGGAATTTTTAGAGGTTCGTGGTGAAGTCTATATGTCGAACCGTAATTTTGAAACTTTAAGGCAACAACAAATAGAAAACGACGAAAAGCCTTTTAAAAATCCACGTAACGCAACTGGCGGTTCACTTCGTCAAAAAGATAGTTCAGTGACTAAAAAAAGAAATTTAGATATTTTTATATTTAATATTCAGCAAATTGAGGGCAAAAAGTTAGAAACGCACGAAAATTCGCTTGAATATTTAAGAGGTTTAGGTTTCCCTGTAACTAAAGATTATAAAAAATGCCAAAATATAGACGAAGTTGTAAAAGCAGTTGAAGATATAGGAAATAATAGAGCAAATTTTCCATTTCAAATTGACGGTGCAGTAATTAAAGTAGATATTTTTTCACAAAGAGAGCTACTAGGTAGCACTTCAAAATATCCAAAATGGGCAGCCGCTTATAAATATCCACCAGAAGAAAAAACTACAAAACTACTTGATATTGAAATTAATGTTGGTAGAACTGGTGTGCTTACTCCTACTGGAATTTTTGAGCCTGTTCTACTTGCTGGCACTACTGTTTCGAGGGCCGTTTTGCATAACGAAGATTTTATAAAAGAAAAAGACATACGCATAGGCGATACCGTTATTTTAAGAAAAGCTGGCGACATAATACCAGAAGTTGTAGCAGTTGTTGAGCATGAGCAGAACTCTATACCTTATAATTTGCCTGAAAACTGCCCTGTTTGTGGTAATAAAACGTATAGACAAAACGGTCAATCTGCACTTAAATGCATAAATAGTGAATGTCCTGCAAAGCTTATGAGAAACTTAGTACATTTTGTTTCACGAGATGCTATGGATATTGACGGCTTGGGCGTTTCAGTTTTAAATAAGTTTATTAAAAATGGATTAGTTAATTCTTTAGTTGATTTATACAGATTAAAAGTTGAAGATATACAAGTGCTTGAGGGTATGGGTAAACTTTCGGCTCAAAATATAATTAATGCAATAAATCAATCAAAAAACCGTGAGTTATACAGATTTATTCACGCATTTGGAATAGTTCATATTGGTTTAAAAGCATCTAAATTGTTGTGCGAAAATTTTAACAGTTTAGATGATATTATAAACGCAACTATAGAGGAACTTGAAAATATAGACGGTTTCGGCGAAGTTATGGCACAATCTGTAGTTGATTATTTTAGTATTGAAAAAAATATTGAAAATATCAAAATGCTTTATGAATTAGGCGTGTCACCAACAAACGACAAAACAGAAATTAAAAATAATATTTTTAGTGGAAAAACTTTTGTTTTAACTGGTACGCTTGAAAGTTTAAAAAGAAGTGACGCTGCAAAAATTATTGAGGAAAATGGCGGTAAAACGTCTTCTTCTGTTTCTAAAAAAACTGACTTTGTTTTAGCTGGAAACGAGGCTGGCAGTAAACTTACTAAGGCACAAAATTTAGGAATTGAAGTGTTAAGCGAACAACAATTTTTAGATTTAATAAAAAATTAAGATGTAATGAATAGTGAATAGCGAAGAGTGAATAGTGAATAGTGAATAGTGAATGTAAAAACCCTTACGGATTTTTTATTTTTAAAGGGAGTTTTTCTCCGGTAACTGGTATCTGGAATTACAAATTAAATATTACTGGTATCTATTCAAGCATTTTTGTTTATTTTGTTAAATTTCTAATCATATACTTTTTTCTACTATAATTCCTTTAAAAATTTAACATCTTCTTATCAAGGCATACTCGAAATTTATGTTTTAGAATAACTATAAAAAGACTACTACAAGAGTTAAACTTTTGTAGTAGTCAAATTTTTATTTTACATCAAATTGATTGGAATTAATATGTCATATACATATATTCGCCTGTTCCAATAAATGAATAATCTGATGTTGTATCTGTTTCATTATATTCAATATAAGGTTGAACATAAATTGTCATTTCGTTTTTAGCACCAGTATCTGTTGAGTAGTTTGTTGTTAAGTAGAAATTAACTCTTTTTTCGTTATTTAAAGCATCAGTTACATCTATACCATCACTCCATACACCGTTTGGATCCATAGCTTCACCTTTAGCAACTACTTGATATCTTACTTTATAAGCATCAACTGTATTATTCATATCGAAGTAAGTTAGTGGGAAATTAAATTTAATTTTTTGTACGCCTGTATCATCTACATATACTTCATTTATAGCAGTTATAGCAGATATTGCATAAGGATCGTCACTTGGATTTAGACTTGACGATGTATATACAGGAACAAGTTTAGTATTCTCTTCTGTTATTATAAATTTATATTCTGCATCAAGTGAAACATAAACTCCTCTTGCAACATCATACCAGCCTTTAAAATTATAACCATCTAAAACTTCAGGTGTTTTTAACCAAACTGTGCGTCCATATGTTGTATCTAATCTATCTTTGCTAGTAAAGCCCTCATATGTTTCATCATATGTGTTATACGTTGTTTGAGAACCCTCTTGAGAAACAGCATAAATTTCCATTTCATTTATTAATGATTCTGGAGATGAATCAAAAATAGTAAGAGCTACTTCATATGATTTAGCTATTGAAGCTGCTTTATCAATAACTACATCACTTAACGCATTATATCCACTGCCTTCAATTACTGTAAATGTATACTTAACATCTTTACTCTCAATTGTCGCTATTATACTTCTTGGTTGAGATGTTACATATATTTTTTCTGTTCTTGCAATAGTTGTTTGACCTGTTGCATCTTCAATATTTGGATAGTTAATTGTTAGATTATATTGTAAATCATATAAGCCAGATCTACCACTACCTTCATAGTCAATATCATATGAATTGTAGATTTCGATTACAAAAATTTTATCGTTTTCTGCATTTAATGCAGGTGTTGTAGATTTATTAATGTCATAATCGCCGTCCATAAAGAATCTTACAGTAACTGTATCATATAATGGATATTCTATTATAGCTATATCTGAATTCATCATGTATTTTTGACCAAATGCAACATATTCTGACTCATCTACAATTGTTATGCCATTGCTCATGTCATATATCATAGTTTCGCCTTCTGTATTTGTAATTTCAGCTTTTAATTCTGTAGCATAGTTCGCCCATACATCAGCTTTCATATCTCCATCAATAGCAATACCCATTGTTCCAGTATATTCAACTGAAATAGCTTTTGTGATTTGGTTAAATGTAATAGTTACGTTTATGCCCTCAACTGTAACTTTAGCTACTGCATTTCCATCTACACCATTAGGGTCACCATAGTTTGGGTTATCCCAACTTTGGTTTTCTACTATTTTAAATTGATGTTCGCCTATTGCTATATTTTCAAATTTAATTTCAAAAATACCATTGCTAACTTCTGTCATTAAACCTAGTGGAGATGCTGGGTTCCAAGCCTCACCTACTAAACTTTCTACACCTGCTACTGAATAAACATTATCAGGAAGTGTTCTTGCTTCTGACATTGCAACTGCTATTTGAGTTGCTGGGTTAAACATTATTGTAACGTCTGAATCTGCAGTAGTTGTAAATGATTGGTTTGCACCACCATAGATTTTACCACTCTCGCCAAATTCGTTATTCCATGTTCCGTCAGTAACTTTCCATTGATATGTGCCTGCTGGAATATCAGCAAAAGTAACTTTATAAGTTCCGTCTTCTTGTAATTCCATTCCTACACCTTTTGGATCCCAACCAGCTGTAGTTAATTCTGGCTCACCAGCAACATAATAATCATATGTTGGAACTGGCTCTGTTTCTGGTTCTGTCACAGGATCTGTTGTTGTTTCTGGTTCTGTTACAGGGTCTGTTGTTGTTTCTGGCTCTGTCACAGGATCTGTTGTTGTTTCTGGCTCTGTCACAGGATCTGTTGTTGTTTCTGGCTCTGTCACAGGATCTGTTATTTCTCCTTCTCCTTCTGAAGTTGCTAGCGCTTTTCGAGTTGTTGGATCAAAAGTGATAGTAACATCTGCTTTTGTTGTTAATGTTATTGAGGCATTTGGAACATTTGTACCGCCACCTTCTTCATTAAAGCTATCCAAACCCCAGTCACCTTGTGTAACTTTCCAACCATATGTACCTACTGGAACGTCAAAAAATTCCGATTTATAAGTACCGTCTGCTTGTTCTTCCATTGCTACGCCTGCTGGATCCCAGCTGACACCAACCAATCCTGCATCACCTGCAACATAATAAGTTGTTGCTGATGTGTCCATAGTATCGTCAGTATAAGCAACTGCTGGAACGCCTACGCTGAACATACAGCCTAAAAGCATTATAATTGCAAGTACTAAAGAAACTATTTTTCTTTGTTTTAAACTTCTTGTTTGCATAAATAAAACCTCTTTCAAATAAATTTATATATATCATTTGTACTTTTTATTGTCGTAATATAGCCGAAGTCGAATTTTTATTACAATCAAATTCTATTAGTATATTGTCACTTTCCGATTAAAACCGTTTTTAGAAACTTTATACAACTAGTTATGACTAAAATAAGTATAAACGTATTATATACATTATTATTTTACCAAAAAATCTTTAAAAAGTATATTGGCAATTTATATAATATATAACTAAAATCCTTGTATATATTGTACTCATTTTACATTTATAACGTAATATCAGCCGTTGCATATATATAATAATGACAAAAACTTAGAAATTTATATAAATCAAAGTAAAAACTCCCAAATTCAACATTAACATTAAACATGGGAGTTTTACATTATATTTATATGACATAACGTAGTTTAGTCATAATTTATTACACCAGTAGTTATATTGATATATTAGATTATTGAATATTCATATACACCTGTTGCAATATTATTTCCATAAACAGTATTTCCATCATACACAATATATGTTTGAACATATATTGTAATATCATTAGGTTGTCCTGAATTATTATAGAAATTAGATGTTAAGAAATAGTTTACGTGGCCTTCTTTATTTACTAAGTTAGTTAAGTCTATAGGTTCACCCCATGCAGAACTGTCATTAGCTAAATTAGGCTCCTGCCCTGTTTGAACTACTTGATATCTTACTAGTAAGCTGTTATTTTCAACCGTTTGAGGTACATAATATGATAATGGGAATGTATATTTAACTCTTGTAACGTTTTGTTCGTTATCAAAAACTTCTACAATAGCATCGCTTGAAAGTGTGTATGGTGTTGCACTTACTGTAATTTCTGTGTTATCATCATACACTGGTATTAATTTTTCTGAATGTGTAAGTATAAATTTAAATTCGTTTTCATATGATACAAACGCATTTTCATCAATACTATACCAACCTACAAAATTGGCTCCGTTTGATGTCTTAGGAGCTACCACCCATATAGTTCTACCATATGTAACACTTGCATCGTATTGACTTACATATCCGTTGTAACCCTCTTGATTAACTTCGTATATTGAAGTTGAACCCTCTTGACTAATAGCAAAAATCTTTATATCATTTTTAGCTGTTTGTAAAGCTTGTGTATAATAAGGAGTTTGCTCAGTTTCAATTACTCTTTCAACATCTAATGATATATTTAGTTTTTTAGCTACAATATTTGTTGTAAATTCAACATCACTTGTAACATCACTTGGAGTACCTGTACCTACTACAAATTCATAATTGTTATATCTGCTTTCGGCTACCATAGCAACATTATTTATGTTTGAAGTAATATAAACTTGCTCAGTTCTAGTTATATAAGTTTGACCTGTAATATCTTCAAAATCTGGATAATTAAATGTTACATTGTATTTTTCGTCGTACATCATGTTAAGTACATTTTCAATATTATATCTGTTATAATTTGCATAATCATCAATATAGAATACTTTACCATTTAAAGTTGTTTGTATTGGTGATATTTTAGGAGTTGATAGTTTATCTTCGTTTGGTGCAGTTCCCTCTAGATAATATCTAATTGTTGAAGTAGT
>CAYJFG010000052.1:0-6798 GCA_964369305.1 uncultured Eubacteriales bacterium | reverse complement strand
TTAACAATTTTAGATGTTAAATTATAAGATTGACCAAACACTTCCATCTCTTGAGTATTAGAATCTACTACTGATACATAAGGGCTTGTTAAATCATATATTGTTGCACTACCCAAAACATCAATTACTTCTATTCTTAAATCTTGTTCAAAGTTAGCCCAGTCACTTGCAAGCATTTCTTCAGTTAAAACAAAACCTGTTTGATATGTGTTTAATTCTTGTATATCACCTGTTGTGTAATTAAATGTAAGTACTACTTGATAAGTTGAAGTATCGCCAAATTCTGGGCTACCAACTTTAATAATTTTATTTGCTGAACCCTCACCCCATGTCGGATTATCCCATGAATGATTTTCAACAATTTTTACTCCATATTCGCCTGCTTTTACATCATTTAAAACGATGTAGTAGTTTTCATCACCTAAAGGAATTAAGTCAGTAGCTGTGCTTGATGCGTCCCAACCTACATTATTACCAAGCAATGGATCACCTACTAATGTGTAATTATCTGCTGGGAATGTTTCGTCTGCATATACTACTGTATATTGAATTGCGCCTTGATGATAATCAAATTTGATATTTACATCGTATAGTGTACCGTCTTCATCAGTTTCATCTACATGGATATTTGCAACAAAGTTATCACCTGTACCTTGTATACCCCAGTCATCATTATCCCATGAATGGTTTTCAACAACTTTAAATTCGTACGAACCTTTTAATACATCTTGCATTACAATTTCATAAATACCATGACCAATACTTGTTTCTGTCATGTCATTTACTGTAGCTGTTTCGTCCCAATCTATACCATTCGCTATACCACCTTGACCTGTTATAGTATATGTTGGAATTGTTGGTTCTTCTGTTGGTGGATCTGTTGGTGCTTGAGTTGGCTCTTCTGTTGGTGGGTCTGTTGGTGCTTGAGTTGGCTCTTCTGTTGGTGGGTCTGTTGGTTCTTCTGTACCAATATAAGTAATTGTAATTTCTTTTGTAGTTTCATTAAATGTGATTGTTACATTTGGTTTATCAGCTGTAACATTTGCTACTGCATTACCATCAGGACCACTAGGGTCTCCATAAGCTTCTGACCAACCATGATTTTTAGCTACTTTAAATTCATAAGAGCCTGCTGCAATATTTTCATATGTGATTTGCCATATACCTGCTTCAATTTCTGTCATGTCGTTTTGTGTAGCTGATGGTGTCCAGTCAATACCTGTTAAACCTCTTTGACCAGCTATTGTATAAGAAAGTTCAGGCATTACTCTTGCATCTGAAGTTGCTAGTGCTTTTCCTGCTGTTGGGTCGAAAGTGATTGTAATATCTGATAATGCATTAGTAGTAAAAGATGCATTATTCTCGCCATAAAGTCTTCCCTCTTCACCCCATGCATTATTCCATGTTCCGTCTGTAACTTTCCATGAATATGTACCTGCTGGGATATCTTTAAATGTTACTTTATATGTACCGTCTAATTCTTTTGTCATTCCAGCACCAGCTTGAACCCAACCTGTAGTTGTTAATTCTGGTGAACCTGCTACAAAGTAATCATATGTAATTGTTTCTCTTGATGGTGAGCTTGCTAATGCAACTTTATTATTAAAGTCAAATGTAATTGTTACAGTATCTTGAGCAGTTAAAGTAATTACCGCATTACCACCACCTGGAGGAGATAGACCCTCTTCAGTATATGTAGTATCCCATGTGCCGTCTGTAACTTTCCATTGGTGTTCACCTGCTGGTACATTTTCAAAAACAGCTGTATATATACCTTCTTGTGTTTCTGTCATTTCTGCACCATTAACTAACCAATCGTAACCTGTTAATTTTTCGTCACCTGCAACATAGTATTTAGTTTCTGCAACTTCTGCTTGACCCTCTACTAATATAGTACCATTTACACCTGAATTAAATGTAACTATACCGTTTGTTACTGTAGCTTGTGTATTATCATATACATTTGTAACAACTTGACCATTTGTAAATACAGTTGAAACATTTATTGTAACATCTGTATTTGCTTGAGCAAATTGTGTAACTACTACTGCATCTTCTATGCCGTCTTTGTTGTATTTTCTTGCAAATGTGTAACCTGTTGTTTCGTCATAAGCACTTATTAGAGAATGGCTACCTGCACCTACTGATAAGTGATTATTACGGAATGCACCTAATATTTGCCAATGGTCTTGTACATCAGCGTCGATTGTATTCCAGTTCATGAAACTTCTTAATTGATGTCCTGAACTTTGAGTTGTTCCTGATGGCAGTGGCTCAATTAATTTTCTGTTAGTTTCATCACCATAGAATATTTGAACACCACCTGGTAACATTAATAGAAAACTTCCTGCGTCTATTCTGTCACCTGTAGCAAGTGTTGTATCGTGTGAAGAAATGTAGCTTAGTACATTAAATTGGTCGTCTGTATTTATTGTGCTTGCGTATGTGCTGTAAACATTTTGAACGTCTGTTTTGCTTGGGATATTGCTTTCACCTACTGCTGGTGCAAAAGCAAAGTTAATCATTGAGTCAAAGCCAGCTTCTGTGTAGTAACCATCTTTATCATTTCCTTTACCATTTAAGGTACGTCCAAAAGCTTCGCCTGTCATCCAAAATTCTGCATCGTCTAAAGCTTTATCTGAGTTTAATGCTTTCCACTCAGCTAACGCAGTAGTGCATTTTTCATTTAATGTTTTCCAAGCACTTAATTCAACGTGTTTTGCTGTATCAATACGGAAACCGTCTACACCATAATCACGCACCCACTCAGATAGCCAGTCTGTTAAATATCCTGTTACAGTATTAGATGACCCATAAGCCTCCATTTTTTCATTATATGAACCGTCTACATCTTCCGCTTGCCATTTTTCTTTTAAAAAAGTAGGAATTGTAACACTTTCTTTACTTTCAGTTTTAAAGTCAGGTAACAACGCTACACTCTCTGTGTACAGTGTTGTGCCATAGGTATCATATCCTGCTACACTAGCTCTTACCCAATCTTTTCCCCACCACTTGCTCCAATCTCTTGCACTGGTTTTATAATCAATATAACTGTTGTATGATGAGGTATTTACATTTTGGTGTGAATAATAACTTTCCCAGCCACTCTTAAGTGTTCCAAAACTATATTCACTCATGTCTTTCATTGAGTTGTATCCTGTATGGTTCATAACAACGTCTAAAACAATACGAATACCGTTATTATGTGCTGTATCAACTAATGTTTGGAACTCGTCTTTTGTACCGAAAGCTTTGTCAGTTTCAGTATAGTCCAAAACATAATAACCGTGGTATGAGTAGTGTGGTATGCTGTTAGGATCATCACCTGCTACAACGTAACCATGGATTTGCTCATAAGGAGCTGACATCCAAATAGCATTTACGCCTAAATCATTGAAGTAACCTTCGTTGATTTTGTCTGTGATACCTTTAAAATCTCCGCCTTGGAATGAAGCCGATTCGTCAAAAGTAACTGGATTTCCATTAGCGTCTTGTCCTCTGCCATACGCATGGTCGTTTGATGTGTCACCATTGTTAAAACGGTCTGTCATTAAGTAATACACTGTTGCGTTATCCCATGAAAATGGAACTTGCGTTTCAGTTGTAGTACTTGTTGTGATAATTTCTTCTGTGTAAGCAACTGCTGGAACGCCTAAGCTAAAAATAACGCTTAAAAGCATAGTAGTCGCTAATACAAAAGAAATTACTTTTCTACTTCTTGCACTTGTTTTGCTCATTGATTAAAAACCTCTCTTAATTAATTTTTATATACTTGTTTATTTTACTAAAAATTTTTCTAATTGTAAATACTTTAGAAAGGTTTATCGAAATTATTTTTATGCACTTTTAATAAATTCAATTAATAATTTTATCCAAACACCGTTTTTTATATATTTATTCACCAAATATCATTTTACTTTTTATTTAATATTAATAATTTTCAATAAATCTTAACACCATGTATTTCTATCTTTACGTTTTAAAAGCCTACAAACACCGCAAAATGTTTGTAGGCTTTTTATTTAGTTAATTTTAAGATGCGTTTTCAAATTGAGAATTATATAAAGAGAAGTAAAAACCTTTTTTCTCTAATAATTCGTTATGGTTGCCCATTTCTAAAATATCTCCATCTTTCATAACAAGTATTATATCTGCATCTTTAATTGTTGAAAGTCTATGTGCTATTACAAAGCTTGTTCTACCCTCCATAATATTATCCATAGCTTTTTGTATTCTTACTTCTGTTCTAGTATCAACAGAACTTGTAGCTTCGTCAAGTATTAAAATTCTAGGGTCTGCTAAAATAGTTCTTGCTATTGTAAGCAACTGTTTTTGACCTCCTGAAATATTTGATGCGTCTTCATTTAACACCATATTATATCCGTCTGGTAATGTTTTTATAAAACTATGAGCATGAGCTGCTTTTGCAGCGTTTATTACTTCTTCGTCTGTAGCGTCTAGTCTACCATACCTTATATTCTCCATAATACTGCCTGAAAATAGCCATGTATCTTGTAAAACCATTCCAAAAACTTCACGAAGCTCTCTTCTGTCAAAGTCTTTAATATTATAGCCATCTACAGTAATTTTACCGTTTGTAACGTCGTAAAATCTCATAAGCAATTTAATTATAGTAGTTTTACCAGCACCTGTAGGACCTACTATCGCTATTTTTTTACCTTGGTCAAACTCGGCTGAAAAATCGTTTATTATTGTTTTGCCTTTGATATATCCAAAATTTACATGGTCAAAACCAACTTTACCTGTAATATCATTAATTGTAACGTTTCTATCTTTTATTTTTGCGTGATTTTCTGCTGTTTGACTTTCTTCCTCTTCTTCTAAAAATTCAAAAATTCTTTCAGCAGATGCTGCCATTGATTGTAACATATTAAAAATTTGAGCTATTTGCATTATTGGTTGTGTGAAGTTCCTAACATATTGTATAAACGATTGAATGTTACCAACTGAAATTTGCCCATTAATCGCAAGGTATCCGCCTAGAACTGCTATAAAAACATATCCCACATTACCTATAAACACCATTATAGGTTGCATAAGACCTGATAAAAATTGAGCTTTCCATGCTGAGTTATAAAGTTTCTCGTTATGTTTTTCAAATTCTTTTATTGTTTCGTCTTCTTTGTTAAACCCTTGAACTACATTAACACCACTAAAAGTTTCTTCAACTTGACCATTTACATTACCTAAAAAGTCTTGTTGCTCTTTAAAATACTTTTGAGATCTCTTAACAATAAAAGTCATTAAAAACATTGATATAGGTAAAATCAATAATGCAACGATAGTCATTTGAACGCTTATACTGAACATCATAATTAATATACCTATTATAAGTGTTAATGAACTTATTATTTGAGATGCACTCTGGTTTAAGCTAGTAGCTAAAGTATCAACATCATTTGTTACAACTGACAAAATTTCGCCTGTTTGTTTAGTGTCGAAATAATTCATAGGCATTACATTTATTTTTGTAGATATATCTTTTCTCATCTTATAAGTTATTTTTTGTGCTACATTAGTTATTATATAACCTTGTGTAAACGTAAATATACCGCTTATTACATATAAACCTAGTAGGAAAAATAGTATTTCCCCAAGTGCCTGAAAGTCTACGCCATCTCCACCTGATAAAAGACTAGTTACACCGTTATAAATTTCTGTAGTTGCATCTCCTAAAATTTTAGGACCAACTATACTAAACGCAGTTCCTGCAATGGCAAACAAAACTACAAACACCATAGCAATTTTATATTTGCCCATATATGAAAATAATTTTTTCATAGTACCTTTTAAGTTTTTAGCTTTTTCGCCACCTACCATATTAGGACCACCACGTCCACCGCCAAAACCAGGAGCATTATTCTTTTTATTATTTTGTTCACTCATTATTAATACTCCTCCTTTGAAAGTTGTGATTTAACAATTTGCAAGTAAACATCAGAAGTTTTTAGAAGTTCGTCATGTGTTCCTATTCCTGCAATTTCTCCATCATCAAGTACTATAATTTGTTGTGCATTTCTTACTGTACTTATTCTTTGTGCTACTATTAATACAGTGCTGTCTTTTGTTTCTTCACTTAACGCTTTTCTTAGTGCTACATCTGTTTTATAGTCAAGTGCTGAGAAGCTATCATCAAATATATAGATATCTGGTTTTTTAGCAATAGCACGAGCAATTGAAAGTCTTTGTCTTTGTCCGCCTGATACGTTTGTACCACCTTGTGCTATTGGGTAATTATATTTTTCATTTTTAGCGTTGATAAAGTCATATGATTGAGATATTTTCGCTGTTTTTTCCAATTGTTCTTCGCTTATATTTTCAACACCATATTCAATATTGCTTTTTATGTCGCCTGAAAATAGAATACCTTTTTGCGGAACATATCCCATTTTGCTCCTTAAATCGTGTTTATCAATATCTTTAATATTTACACCGCCAATATCTATAGTACCGCTTGTTGTATCGTAAAATCTCATTATCAAATTAACAAGCGTACTTTTACCGCTACCAGTACTTCCTATAATAGCTGTTGTTTCACCAGGTTTTGCTATAAACGAAATATTTTTGAGTGCGTCATGCTCCGCATTTGGATATCTAAATGTAACATTATTAAATTGAACAGTATTTTTAACAGTTTGAAGTTCTACTGGGTTTTCAGGGTTTTCAATTGAATTTTGGGTAGTAATTACTTCTGCTACACGTTTTGCAGAAACTAAAGCACGTGGCAACATTATGCTTATCATCGATAACATTAAGAACGCAATTATAATTTGCATT
>CAYJFG010000051.1:0-14997 GCA_964369305.1 uncultured Eubacteriales bacterium | reverse complement strand
TTCACTTTTCACTTTTCACTATTCACTATTCACTTTTCACTTTTCACTTTTCACTCTTCACTTAAAAAAATCCCTAAATCAGAAATTATCTGAAATAGGGATTATTTTTTAATTTTTTACAAATTGTGAAATATCGTTTATAACGTCTTGATGTACTTCTCCTTTTGTTTCGTACTCTGTTATATCACTTTTTCCATTTGTAGTCATAAATAAATGGTTTAAATCTTCATACAGTTTAAACTCTGCACCTGTATTTCCATCTAGCTCATCTTGCCACATTTGATAGTCTTTTTCATGAGATACTTGGAAATCTGCACTACCTTGTAAAACTAAAATAGGATAATCGTCTGGTATTTCATTTACAAAATTAAGTCCTGCATACTCTTTAACTGATTTTTGATATCCTGCAAATGTACCCATTAAAATTGTTTCATTAGCTACGTCGTCTAAGTCGCCACGTAAAACTTCAATATCTTTTTCAACTTGTATCATTTGTTCTTCTACTGAGTCTTTTGTAGTTTGGTCGTAATCGCCATTTTTAACCATTTCTTCTATTGCTTTGTTTTGGTCGTAAGATAGCTCATAAATAGGGTTTAATGTTCCAGCAAGCGAAATAACACCTTTTACTTTTTCGTTTGAGGTTGCTATATATGGTGTTAAGCTACCACCTAAAGAATGTCCTAAAACGTAAATGTTTGAAGAGTCTACCCTTTCATCATTTGCAAGTAGCTCAATAGCAAGCTCTACGTCGTTTAAAATTTCATCTTCTAAAGTAACGTTGCCACCTAAAGTTTGTGCTTCTTCTGGGTATATTAAAAATCTTTTGTCATATCTTAAAGATGCAATGCCGTTTTGGGCTAAACCATGTGCAATATCTTCCATAGGTTTATTTGCATATACTGTTGAGTTTTTATCTAAAGCACCAGACCCTTGAACTAAAAGTACTACTGGTGGATTTTCTACATTATTAGGAATTGTAAGAAGACCATCTAGCGGATTTTCACTTCCTACTTCAACTTTATTTTCTGTAAAATCTTCTGTTTTTATAGGTCCTTTTTCTATAGCTTCATAATTGAAGTAAATACCTGCGATTTTTCCGTATTTATCGTAAGCTGTATCAATTCTTATGCCTGACTCTTCGTATTCTTCAACTACAATTACTATATAATGTTCTTCATCTGCTTGAGAAGTAACGGAATAATTTTTTATATGTTCACCCATACCATCTACAACTTTTTCCCACGCTTCTCTCAAGCCGTCTTCGTTAATTTGGCTTTTTAGGTTGTCGTCAAAATCGCCATAAACACTACCAATATTACCGCTTACTAAGTCGTTTGCGTGGTCTTTCGCCATTTGTTCCATAGCTGTTTTATCAAATGTAATTTCTTCATTATCTACTGTTGTACATGATGCAAAAGATAATACTAAAATTACGCACATTAATATAGAGATAATTTTTTTCATTTTCAAAACCTCTTTCGTTTTATTTTTTATCAATCAATTTTATTTCTAAATCTTTCAACGCTTCGATATAGTCAATTTCTGCTTTTGAAGTAGTAGATAGCAGTTTATACTTCAAAACCAGATTAAGTTGTTGCAAAATTTGCAACAACTGTTTTTTTATAACTTCTTGATATATAAATATGTTTTTAAAAAAACGGAAGGGCTACGCCTTCCGTTGTGATTTCATAAAGCTTTATAATCTTAAAATTATTCTTCTTCGCTCCATGAATACATTTTTCTTAATTGTTTGCCAACTTCTTCTACTTTATGCTCAGACTCTATTCTTCTGCATGAATTGAAGTGTGAACGACCAACTTTATTTTCGTTTATCCATTTAGATGCAAATGTACCGTCTTGAATTTCTTGTAATACTTTTTTCATCTCTTTTTTAGTTTCGTCTGTGATAACTCTTTTACCTGTTTCATAGTCGCCAAACTCTGCTGTATCTGAAATTGAATATCTCATCATTTCAAATCCGCCTTTGTAAATCAAGTCAACAATTAATTTCATTTCGTGTACACATTCAAAGTAAGCACTTTCAGCTGGATAGCCTGCCTCTGTTAATGTTTCAAAACCAGCTTTCATTAAAGCAGTTACACCACCACATAAAACAGCTTGTTCGCCGAATAGGTCTGTTTCTGTTTCAATTTGGAAAGTTGTTTCTAAAACACCTGCACGGCTACCACCGATACCAGCAGCATAAGCAAGACCTAATTGTGTAGCTTTACCTGTAGCGTCTTGATAAACAGCGATTAAGCAAGGCACGCCTTTACCTAAAACGTATTCGCTTCTAACTGTGTGGCCAGGACCTTTTGGTGCAATCATAAATACGTCAACGTCAGCTGGTGCATTTATTTGTTTGTAGTGAATGTTAAAGCCGTGAGCAAACATTAACGCTTTACCCTCTGTTAAGTAAGGTGCGATATCGTTTTTATAAACGTCGCCTTGTCTTTCGTCTGGTATTAATATCATAATGATATCAGCATTTTTTGTAGCTTCTGACACTGTCATAACTGTAAGCCCTGCATCTGTTGCACTTTTAGCACTTTTGCTACCCTCGTATAGACCAACGATAACGTTTACACCACTATCGTGTAAGTTTAAAGCATGAGCATGACCTTGGCTACCATAACCTATGATAGCTACTGTTTTGTTATTTAATAGGCTTAAATCACAATCTTCTTGATAATAAATTTTTTGCATTTCTAATTTCCTCCTTGCCATAATAGGCATATTTTTTATATAAATTGTTTGAAAACAAATCAATTATTTATTTTATGGTGAATAGTGAATGTGAAAATCCTTACGGATATAACAGAAAGTGAAGAGTGAATAGTGAATAGTGAATAGTGAATGTTAAAATCCTTACGGATTTTTTATTTATAAAGGAAGTTTGTTCTCTAGCATCTAATAACTGCCGACTAACAACTATCCACTTTCCATTTTCAACTTTCAACTTCTTATTTATTGGTGGTTTTCTCCTTTTTCAATTGCAATAGTTCCAGTTCTTACAACTTCTTTTATTCCATAAGGTTTTAAGAGGTTTAAAAACATTTCTATTTTATCGCTTTCTTCTGCAATTTCAATTGAAATAGTAGAGGTAGACACATCTATAATTTTAGCATTTGTTATTTGAGCAATATTTATAATTTCATTTCTTTTATTAGGTGAGGCACTTACTTTTACAAGAAGTAATTCACGGCTAATAAACGAGCCTTGCTCAAAAGTTTTAACTTTTATAACTGGGATAACTTTATTAAGTTGTTTTTCTAGTTGTTCAATTATATATTCATCGCCACTTGCAACTATAGTTATTCTTGAATATTTAGGGTCGCTAGTAACTCCAACTGCTAGACTATCAATATTAAAGCCACGTCTTGAAAAAAGCCCTGATATTTTACTTAAAACGCCAGCATGATTTTCAACAAGTACAGAAAGTGTATATTTCATTTTAATTACTCCTTTCCATTAAACAGACGGTGTGTCTGGGCTTACGTTACAGATAAGCATAAAAGATGTATCTTTTTTAAGCATATTTTGAGCAATCTCTAAAGCTTCTTCATTTGAATTTGCAACGGCAGACTCAATATTGTAAGCACTTGCAATTTTTTCAAAGTCTGGTGTATTTTCGTCAAGGAAAGTAGCTACGTATCTTTTGTTGTACAAGTTTTTTTGTAACTCTCTAACCATTCCTAAACGTGTATTACGCATCACAATAATTTTAATATTCAAGTTGTTTTGTGCAATTGTGCCTAGTTCATTCATTCCCATTTGGAAAGAACCATCTCCGCAAATTACAACAACTTCTCTATCTGGTCTTGCAAATTTTGCACCAACGCCTGCTGGTATTGAGTAACCCATTGTACCTAGACCGCCAGTAGTTAAAAATCTGCCCTCTTTTATTTTAAAGTTGTTAGCACACCATATTTGATTTTGTCCAACGTCTGCAACAAGTATTGACTTTTCTCGGAGCATTGCTGAAAACTTCGCTACAAAGTCGTGAGGTTCAACAAAACCCTCTTTAACTTCACGCACTTTTTTCAAAGTTTCTTTCCATTCTTGTGTTTCATCCTCCCAATCTTTTGGGATATAGAAACCTTTTGTTTCTTCTAGTAAAACGTCAATTACTTTGTTCATGTCGCCAACTATTGGAATTGACGTTTTTATGTTTTTTCCAATTTCGGCAGGGTCGATATCTATATGAATTATTTTAGTGTTTTTTGCTACTTGATCTGGTTTTGCAACGGCTCTATCTCCTAGTCTTGCACCACATACTATAATTAAATCTGCTTTATGAATAGCTTTATTTGCAGCTATTTTACCATGACTACCAAGCATACCTAAATACTGTTTATGGTCTGACGGCATAACACCGATACCCATCATTGTAGAAACTACTGGTATACCGGTAGTTTTTGAAAACTCTATAAATTTAAGCTTCGCACCAGATGTTAAAACACCACCACCAGCACATATTATAGGAGCTTTTGCCTCTTTTATAAGGTCAACCGCCTTTTTTATTTGTACGATATGTCCTTTTACATTTGGTTTATATCCTGCTATATTTACTTCTTTTGGATACTCAAAACTCTGCACTTCATTTAACTGTATATCAAGTGGTATATCTATTAAAACAGGTCCTGGACGTCCAGTCTTTGCAATGTGAAAAGCCTCTTTAAATATTCTAGGTAAATCTTTTGTATCTTTTACTAAATAACTATGCTTAATAAAAGGCTCGCACGCACCTGTAATATCTACTTCTTGGAAAACGTCTCTACCTAATAAGTCGCTCCTTACTTGTCCTGTAATTGCAATTATTGGAATTGAATCCATATATGCAGTTGCAATACCTGTAATTAAATTAGTTGCACCAGGCCCTGATGTTGCTACACAAACGGCTGGTTTATTTACTGAGCGTGCATATCCACTTGCACTGTGAACAGAGTTTTGCTCTTGCCTTACAAGAATATGCTCTATACTTGAATTAAGCAAAGAATCATAAAAAGGACAAATTGCTGCCCCTGGATATCCAAAGATAATTTCAACGCCTTCGCTTTCTAAACATTTAACCATTATATCTGCACCATTTATCATTTATAGCACCCCTTTCAACAAAAAAACTTGTATGCTTATAAAATACGGTTACGTATTATTATAATATGCATACAAGTTTAGGTCAAGTATTTTAATGTTAATTTTTATAAAATTACTTAGTTACTACATAAATTTCTTTTAATTCGTCGTAATTTTTTGCATAAGTATCTGATTTTTTGCCGTGTGATGTTTCAATATGGAAAGAAGGGTTATTACTATTAAGTCTAATAGATAGCTGTGAAATTTTAAGGCAAGCATCGCACATTTTTTCATACGCTTGCAGTAAATCAGCTAAAACGAAACCAAGCTCAATAGTACAACAACCATCTCGTAGTCTTATTACGTGGTTTTCTTTAACTTCGTCTATAATATCGTAAACTACTGAATATAGAGGGTCTACTTTTTCAAAGTCGTTTTCGTCTTTTCTTTCAAAGATGTCTACAGATAATAAAATTAAGTCATTAACCGCTTTTTTAACTATTTTTAATTCTTCTGTAGCAGCACTTGAAAACTTCATTTTCTTATTATACATTTCTTTAGAAACGGCAAGAACTTCTAAAGATACATCTGCAAGTCGTTCAATTTCGCCTATAGTTTGAAGTAGCATTGTTACTTGTTTGCTTGTTTCTTCGTTTAAGCTTTCACGGCTAAGTCTTACAAGGTAAGTACCTAAAACGTCCTCGTATTTATCTGTTAAATCTTCTTGTTTTCTTATTTCTTCTTCTAATTTTTCGCTGTAATTATCTAAAGAATTTAACGCAAGTTCGTCAACTTCTTTTGTAAGCGTTATCATTTTTTCTGACATAATGTTACATTGTTCAATAGCTACTGCTGGAGCTGTTAAGAAACGTTCATCAAGGAATGGTGTTTCGTCGTCTTCTTCTTTATCTTTAATAGTTAAGCACGCAAGTTTTCCTAAATATTTTGAGAAAGGTAGAAGCATAGCAGTTGCAAGTAAGTTAAAAGATGTATGTATAATAGCAATATCAGCTGGTGTTACTAAATGATTATCTAAATAAGTTAAATTTAGTACAGCATTTAAAACATAGAATAAAACACCTATTACTACAGTACCTATTATGTTAAAATATAGATGTACAAACGCCGCTCTTTTTGCGTTTTTTTTAGCACCTATACATGAAAGCATTGCTGTAATACAAGTACCAATATTTTGCCCAAGAATTATTGGAAACGCCATTGAAAATTTGATAATTCCAGTACTTGCAAACGTTTGCAAAATACCAACAGACGCCGAGGAGCTTTGAAGTAAGGCTGTTAATAAAGCACCAATCATAATGCCTAAAAGAGGGTTTTCAAACATTAAAAACATTTGTTGAAACTCTGGTACTTCTGCTAAAGGTTTAACAGCGTCGCCCATTAAGTCCATACCAGTCATTAAAACGGCAAAAGCAATTAGGATAGTTCCTATTTGTTTACCTTTTTGTCTTTTATTTGCCATTAATAGTATAATACCAATAAATGCAAGTATTGGACCAAAACCTGTAGGTTTTAGAAGTTTAACTATAATGCTATCTCCCTCTAAACCTGTTAAACTTAAAATCCATGCAGTTATAGTTGTACCTATATTTGCACCCATGATAATTCCTATTGCTTGAGTAAGCCTCATAATACCTGAGTTTACAAAACCTACTACCATTACAGTAGTTGCCGACGAACTTTGAATTAATGCTGTAACACCTGCACCAACTAAAACACCTTTAAAACGGTTGTTTGTCATTTTTTCAAGTGTTTTTTCTAGCTTTCCGCCTGATAAACTTTCTAAACCATCGCCCATTACTTTCATACCATAAAGGAAGAATGCTAGTCCACCTAAAAGGGTTAAAACGGAAAATACGTCCATAAATATAGCTCCTAAACTTAAATTTATTTATTGTACTTATACGTGCATTTTTAAACTTTTTGTAAAATCACGCACGTTAATACTCATAATATAAAATTAAAGTAAAGTAAATGTCAAGCAATTGTAAAATCTATGTAAAATATAAAATATTCTACGATTTTCGACAACTCTCAAAATATTTTCATTTTCCACTATCAACTCTCAACTTTTCACTTTTCACTCTTCACTTTTCACTTATATTAGTCTTTTCCTTTTGGTTTTCCAATTAAAGATGCAATTATACCAAAGATAATAGCCGCTGTTATTCCAGCCGATGATGACGTAAGCCCTCCAGTTACTGCACCTAAAAGCCCCATTTCGTCAACGGCTTTTTTTACACCCTCATACATAACGTATCCAAAACCGCTTAGAGGAGTAGTCGCACCACTTCCAGCAAAATTTACCAACGGCTCGTAAAGACCAATTGCCCCTAAAACTATACCTATTACTACTAAAGATACTAAAATTCTAGCAGGAGTTAGCTTAGTTTTGTCTATTAAAATTTGTCCTACAACACAAATTAAACCACCAACCCAAAAAGCGTTAATAAAATCCATATATTTTTCCTTTCTTTATTGCAATAAAGCATTTAAAATGTTAAAATGTAATTATTATAATTCTTAATTCGTAATGCGTAATTCGTAATTAAAAGACAGATTAATAATTCGTAATGCGTAATTAAAAGACAGATTAATAATGCGTAATGCGTAATTCGTAATTAAAAGACAAATGAATAATTAATTACTAATTATTTAAATAGTTTTACCTATAAAAGTTAAAATATACATAAATTTCAAGTTCAAGGAGAGATACACATAAAATGAGCGATTTTAGAAAAATAACAAAGCCATTTAAGACGCATGGTGGAGTTCGTGTACCGCATAAAAAGAACACAGCAAAAATGCAAAGTGTTATTATGCCACCGCCACAAAGCGTTATAATTCCAATGCAACAACATATAGGAGTAGTCTGTAAGCCGTCTGTTAAGGCAGGCGAAAACGTATATGTAGGAACAGTTATAGGTCAGTGCGATGCATTTGTATCAGCACCGATACACTCAAGTGTTTCAGGTGTTGTTGAAAAAGTCATGCCTGTAACTATGCCAAATGGTGCAAAAATAGATGCCGTTTTAATTAAATCAGACGGAGAAATGACTATATGCCCACAAATAAAACCGCCAATTATTGAACACAAGGACGATTTTGTAAAGGCGGTTCGTGATAGCGGACTTGTAGGCTTAGGCGGTGCAGGTTTCCCAACTCATATAAAATTAAACGTGCCAAAAGACAAAGAAATAGACACACTTATAATAAATGTTGCAGAATGTGAGCCATACATAACAGCAGACCATAGAGAAGCTATAGAAAACAGCTGGGAATTGATGTCTGGAATATATGCAATAAAAGATATTTTAGGACTTAAAAGAATTATTATAGGTATCGAAAACAACAAACCAGACGTTATAAAAGAACTTAAAAAAATAGCCGACAATAAAGAGCATGACCCAGACGACGTAGTAACAGTTTTGCCTCTAAAAGCAAGTTATCCACAAGGAGCGGAAAAAGTGTTGATAAAAGCTTGCACAAATAGAGTTGTAGAGTCTGGCAAACTTCCTTTAGATGTGGGTTGTATCGTTATGAATGTAACATCAGTAGCATTTTTAGCAACATATTTAAAAACAGGTATACCACTAGTCAAAAAAAGGCTTACAATAGATGGTTCAGCTATAAAAGAGCCTAAAAACGTAATAGTTCCACTTGGCACACCTATAAAAGATGTAATAGAGTTTTGCGGTGGATATAAAGAAGAACCAAAGAAAATTTTAATGGGTGGCCCTATGATGGGAATGGCTTTAATAGATGACGAATTGCCAATATTAAAGCAAAATAACGCAATTTTAGCTTTTGGAGAAAAAGAGGCAAAGCTCAGCGAACCTACAGAGTGTATAAGATGCGGTAAATGTTCATACGTTTGCCCTATGAAATTAGTACCACCTTTTATTAGTGGTGCATTAAAAATAAAAGACTTTGAAAGTTTAGAAAAAAACGCCGTTATGGACTGTATGGAGTGCGGTTGTTGTTCTTTTACTTGTCCGTCAAAACGTCATATAGTACAAAATATGCGTCTTGCAAAAGTGTCACTTCGTGAATATCAATTAAGTAAAAAGGAGGGCTAAAGAATGGCTAGTAATTTATATGTATCATCATCACCACATTTAAGAAGTAACGAAACTACAAAAAGAATAATGCTCGATGTTGTAATTGCTCTAATACCAGCCGTTATAGCCTCTATAATATTTTTTGGATTAAACGCTTTAATGCTTATTGCAATTACAGTGGCGTCATGCGTTTTATTCGAATATGTAAGCCGTAAAGTTATGAAAAGAAACAACACAATAAGTGATTTAAGTGCAGTAGTTACAGGTGTTTTATTAGCACTTAATCTACCGCCTACGTTAAACCCTATGTTTGCAGTTTTTGGAAGCCTCGTTGCAATTGTTGTTATAAAGCAAATGTTTGGCGGAATTGGTCAAAACTTTGTAAACCCTGCAATTGGTGCAAGAATAGTACTTCTAGTTTCTTTCCCAGTAGCTATGACTACATGGGTTGCGCCTTTTTTCTACACTCAAAATATAGATGCAGTATCTTCAGCAACTCCGCTTGCACTTAACGCACAAGGCGAAGGTGTAAGTTACATAGATTTATTTATAGGCAATACCGCAGGAAGTATGGGAGAAACTAGTGCTTTAGCGTTACTAGTTGGTGGAATTTATTTAGTACTTAGAAAAGTTATAAAACCTACTATACCACTATGTTTTATTGGAAGTGTATTTATAATGTCTTATTTGCTAGGGCAAGATGGACTATTCCACATATTATCAGGTGGTGTAATGCTCAGTGCAATATTTATGGCTACAGACTACACAACTTCACCTATGACTTCATGGGGCAAAGTGATTTTTGGTGTATCTTGCGGTATTATAACAGTTTTAATAAGATTATACGCAAGTTTACCAGAGGGTGTATCGTATTCAATTATTATAATGAATATCTTTGTAGCACAAATTGAAAATATCACATTACCAAAACGACCAAAAAATAAAATGGCGAAAGGGTGAATTATTATGGAAAAATTAAGTGCAAAAAATATTTTAATTCCAGCAGTAGTCTTAGTGTTAATATGTATAGTTGTTACTTCACTTTTAGCAGTTACAAACTCACTTACTAAAGGACCTATTAAGGAACAAGAAATTTTAAAAGCAGAAAGCACACGTAAAATTGTAGTGCCTTTAGCTACAGAATATAAAGAGTTAAATATAGAGGATATAGCAAAAGATTATCAAGCTGTAGAAGAGTGCTATGGAGCATTTGACGAAAGCGGAAACTTAATAGGCTACACTCTTACAACTTCACAAAGTGGATATGCAGGAGCAATTAAAATGATGGTTGGAATTGATATAGAAAGTAATGCTATAAGTGGTGTTGCAATTTTATCTCAAACAGAAACTCCAGGACTTGGAGCAAACGCCGAAAACGAAAGTTACACAAACCAATATAAACAACCTATTGGCGATATTGAAGTTGTAAAAAATCCTCCAGCAGATGGGCAAGTTCAAGCGTTGACAGGTGCTACAATAACATCAGACGCTGTAACTTTAGGTGTAAATAATATGACAAACTTCTATGAAGAAGTTTTAAAAGGTAATGAATTTAAATTTGAAAGCGTGGGAGGGTAAGCAAATGGCAAAAAAATCACTTATGCAGGAGTTTTCAAAAGGTATAATCAAAGAAAATCCAGTTTTATGCTTAATGCTTGGAACTTGCCCAACTCTTGCCGTAACAACTTCAGCCGTAAACGCACTTGGTATGGGTATTGCTGCTACAATAGTTTTAGTCTGTTCAAATACAGTAATATCACTTTTACGTAAATTCATACCAGATAAAGTAAGAATACCTGCGTATATTACTATTATTGCAGGCTTTGTAACTTTAGTTCAAATGCTTGTAAAGGCGTACGCACCAGATATTGATAAATCTTTAGGTATTTTCCTACCTTTAATAGTTGTAAACTGCATTATTTTAGGACGTGCAGAAATGTACGCAAGCAAAAATAAAGTTCTACCGAGCGTTATAGATGGGCTTGGTATGGGTGTAGGATTTACCGCCGCCATGCTCCTTATGGGTATTATAAGGGAGTTTTTCGGAACTGGTGCATTTTTTGGTATTCCTTTAACTACAAATATTTTTGAACCGATTTTGATTTTCATACTTGCCCCTGGTGGTTTCTTTGTTTTTGGTTTGCTTATCGCTTTAGCTAATAAGCTCAGTGGAAATAATAAAAAACCTGAGGAAATTGGCTGTAGTGCTTGTCCTATGGCTAATAGTTGCAACAAAATTAAAGATAAGGAGGAGTTAAAGTCATGAATGTGCAAAGTTTAGTAGCCGTTTTCTTAGCGGCAATTTTTACAGAAAACTACGTTTTAAGTAAGTTTTTAGGTATTTGCCCATTTTTAGGAGTATCTAAAAAAATTGGTACATCAGTTGGAATGAGTGCAGCTGTAACTTTCGTTATGATTTTAGCAACTGCCGTAACATATCCAATATATCAAAATTTACTAGTTCCAAATGGTCTTGAATATCTTCAAACAGTGCTGTTTATTTTAGTTATTGCGGGTCTTGTTCAATTAGTGGAAATTATCTTAAAAAAATATATGCCTCCTCTTTATAATTCGCTAGGTATATTTTTACCACTTATTACAACAAACTGTGCCGTTTTAGGTGTTACAATGCTCGTTTTAGAAAAGGCAGCAGCTGACCCTAATTATACATACGTAACAGCACTTGTAAACGCTTTGGGTGCTGGTGTTGGGTTCTTTGTAGCAATGGTTATGTTTGCAGGCGTTCGTGTAAGACTTGAAAAATGCGACATTCCAAAAAGTTTACAAGGTATGCCAATAACTCTAGTAGCCGCTTCACTTGTGGCACTATCATTTTTAGGATTTTCAGGACTTGTAGATGGACTTTATTAAGAATTAAGAGTGAATAGTGAAGAGTGAAGAGTGAATGTTAAAATCCTTACGGATTTTTTATTTATAAAAGGACGTCTGGTAACTGGAATCTGGACACTGGTATCTAGTTTTTGTCTTTTAATTACGCATTACGCATTACGCATTACGAATTACGAATTAAAAAAGAGGTGTATTATAAAATGAACGAAATATTATTAGCTGTAATAATTGTTGCATCAATAGGTCTTATTTTAGGTATAGTTTTAGCTATTGCATCAATAATAATGGCTGTAAAAAAAGATGAAAAGGTAGAGGCTCTTATAGAGGTTTTGCCGTCTGCTAACTGTGGTGCTTGCGGATACTCTGGCTGTTCTGGATATGCAAAAAGTTTAGCACACGAAAACGCTGAGCTTACACTTTGCACTGTTGGTGGAGAAGAAGTAGCAAAAGAAATATCAAAGATATTAGGCGTTGAAAGCTCAGGCAGTACAAAAACAACTGCTATTGTAAATTGTATGGGAACTAAAGAAAATACTACAAGCACTATGAATTATCAAGGGATAAATACTTGTAAAGCTTTAACTCAACTACATTTGGGCGATAAATCTTGCAGATATGGTTGCTTAGGTGCTGGTGATTGTAAAACAGCTTGCGATTTTGGAGCAATTACAATATGTAATGGTGTTGCCGTTATTGACAAAGACAAATGCAAGTCATGCAAAAAATGCGTTACCGCCTGTCCTAAAAATCTAATAACTATAATTGAAGATAAACCGTCAGCAGTAGTGCTTTGCAATAACTGCGATAAAGGAGCTTTAACTCGTAAAGATTGTAAGGCAGGTTGCATTGGCTGTATGAAATGTAAAAAAGTGTGCGAAGTGGGAGCAGTTACGATAACATCGTTTAATGCAACTATAGACACTACATTATGCATTGGTTGTAACAAATGTGTGGACGCTTGCCCTCAAAAATGCATACAACCAGTTTAAATCATTAATTTAAACGACATATTATTTCATTTATTACAACTTTCAAATTGCAATAGAGCGTTAATTTCGTTTTATTGCAATTTTTTTGTATTTTTTGATTGAAAAAATAATATGTATATTATATAATAGATATATTATGCAAAAAAGATATGAAAGGAAAATTAAAATGGCTGATAAAAAAATGGTAAGTGCAATAACTTCTATGGACGAAGATTTTGCAAAATGGTACACCGATATAGTAAAAAAGGCAGAGCTTATAGAATATACAAGTGTAAAAGGTTGCATGGTTATAAGACCGTACGGCTACGCTTTATGGGAAAATATACAAAAAATTCTTGATAAAATGTTTAAAGATACAGGACATGAAAATGTATGTATGCCTATGTTTATACCAGAAAGTTTGCTACAAAAAGAAAAAGACCACGTTGAGGGTTTTGCTCCTGAAGTTGCATGGGTAACTCATGGAGGTAGCGAAAAATTAGAAGAAAAACTATGTGTTCGCCCAACATCAGAAACATTATTTTGCGAACATTACTCAAATATAATTCAAAGTCATAGAGATTTACCAAAACTTTATAATCAATGGGTAAGTGTAGTTCGTTGGGAAAAAACAACAAGACCTTTTTTAAGAAGCCGTGAGTTTTTATGGCAAGAGGGACACACAATCCACGCAACTAAAGAAGAAGCAGAAGTTGAAACTACAAAAATGTTAGATGTTTACTCTACATTCTGTGAGGAAAGCCTTGCTATTCCAGTAGTTAAAGGACAAAAAACACCAAGCGACAAATTTGCAGGGGCAGTTTCTACATATGCAATTGAAGCTATGATGCATGATGGAAAAGCTTTACAAGCTGGTACTTCTCATTACTTTGGAGATGGATTTGCTAAAGCATTTGACATCAAATTTACAAATAAAGAAAACAAACTTGAATATCCACATCAAACTTCATGGGGAGTGTCAACACGTTTAATCGGTGCAGTTATTATGGCACATGGCGACGATAACGGACTAGTTTTACCTCCTGCAATTGCACCAATTCAAGCAGTTATCTTACCAATAGCACAACATAAGGCTGGCGTTTTAGATAAAGCATATGAGCTTAAATCAATGCTTTGCGATGATTTAAGAGTTAAAGTTGACGACACCGACAACTCACCTGGTTGGAAATTCTCTCAATATGAAATGAAAGGCGTGCCTGTTCGTATCGAAATAGGTCCTCGTGATATTGAAAATAACCAATGTGTATTAGTTACTAGACATAACAGAGAAAAAACCGTAATATCGCTTGATAATTTAAAAGAGGCAGTGCAAAATAAACTTAAAGAAGTGCATGAGGGTATCTACCAAAAAGCTTTAGACAATAGAGAAAATAGGACTTACTCTTGCACAAGTTTAGAGGAAATCATCACAACACTTGAAGAAAAAGGCGACGGATTTGTAAAAGCAATGTGGTGTGGCGACGAAAAATGCGAAGATGAAATAAAAGAAAAAACAGGCGTTGGCTCACGTTGTATCCCTTACGACCAAGAAAACATAGCAGATACTTGTATTTGTTGTGGAAAGCCTGCAAAACATATGGTACTTTGGGGAAAAGCTTATTGATAATTCGTAATTATAAGTGAAGAGTGAATAGTAAAGAGTGAATAGTGAAAAGTGAACAGTGAAGAGTGAACAGTGAACAGTGAAAAGTGAAAAGTGAATAGTGAATAGTGAAGAGTGAATAGAATTTCTAATCACTAACAACTAACCACTAAATACTAGCTATTCACTTCTGGACACTGGTATCTGGTATCTTAAAATATTTCTGCATTATTATTTAAATTTAAGGAGTGATTTTATGCCTATAAAAATAAAAGATGATTTACCTGCAAAAGAGATTTTAGAGTCTGAAAATATTTTTGTAATGACTAACGATAGAGCAACACATCAAGATATTAGACCTCTTGAAATATTAATTCTAAATCTAATGCCAACTAAAATTGAAACAGAAACTCAACTTTTA
>CAYJFG010000050.1:0-15384 GCA_964369305.1 uncultured Eubacteriales bacterium | reverse complement strand
AACAGCACAAGTAGTAAGTTATGGTGGTTACTTAGCGGCAGGTATCGGCGGTGGCAACAGTGGAGATGGTGGAAATATCACTATAAGTGGAACTGCACAAGTGGGAGTTGCGAGCGGTGGTTATGGTTCAAGCATTGGCGGTGGCTATAATGGAGATGGTGGCAATATCTCAATAGGTGAAAATACAAAAGTAGCAGCAGTAACCATAGATGATAGTGCTTTAATTCAAGATATAGACGGAGTTATTACAGCACCACAAGGCGAAACCGTTGCAAATATAATGGAGTTTTACTTTCAAGAGCCTGTTTCTGAAATGGCACAGATAAACTTAATGCAAAATGGAGATAGTCAATATCCAATAAATATAAATGAAGAAATAGCGAAAATTGCATTTGCAGGGCTTGAAGCTAATACTGATTATCAACTTGAAATTCAAGAAGTAGGAGAAGAATTACCTATAATAATAAAAGGTTTAATTGAGGATGAAGGACAAATAGTAGATATATTTAACACGTCAGATAGACAAATAACAAAAGTAGAAGAAGTAGATAAAATAATTACTTATTTTATGATTACAAATGAAATGCTATTAAACGGTTGGGCTGATTATGAAAATGATTTAGTAGCAATATCAGGCAGTCAAAAAGAATATTCTATTGGTGACGGTTTAGAGGTAGTGCAGTTATCAAAAGAAGAATTAACAGCGTTTGGCAAAAATTATTCTCTTGACGGCGTTTTAATAAAAGCAGAGTTGCCGTATGCATCTGATATTTTATTCTATTTAGAAAGTCAAAAAAATGGTGACAGTAGATATTGGAGTCCTGCTATGAAAACTAACGACGTTTATAATAAAGTAATTTATATAAGCGATTTTGAAAATTATGATAGCTATGATTATAATTTTGGTGGTCTTGATAAAAAAGAATTAGTCAAAAATTTAACTTATGAAGTAACTATTGATTATCCAAACTTAAACGGTGTAAATGGTCAAAACTTAATCACAGATACAGTATATATCGGCACAGAGGTAAGACAATTTGCAATTGCTGATAGTAGATATTATACTTATATGTTTAATGCGTTCGACAATGAAAGCACAAAACTTGATAGAAATATTACTCTAACAGCAACACAAACCCCAAAAACATATAAATTAAATCTACCAGTTGAAACGCTAGGAAGCTCATATCCAAACTTATATTCAAATGCTACGCTAGAGGCTTTGGCAGATACTTTAATTTATGCAATTTCAATAGATAATAAAAATACAACGTATGAAGTATATTTTAATTCAGCTTTAGGTCAATATACAGCAGATGTTAGCTATGGAAAAGCAGTATGGATAAAAGCTCCTCAAACAGTTGCAAGTGGACATTTTGTAGGTTGGTATAATATTGATGAACAAAAGTTTGTATCTGATGAAAACGAATTTAAATTTGTTATTACACAAAATACAAGCTTAGTGCCAATTTATAGCGACAATACAGAGGTAGTATTAAGTCAAACTCCGTATGCACTTAGTGAAGAGGCTTTGTATGAAACTTATACAGATAGTTTAGGCGTTGCAAAAATAAGATACACAACACCTATCACATATTTCCCAAATAATGTAGATGGTGTAAGCTTAAAAGTAAGATATCAAGTTGCATTTAATGACGAAAGTTACGACTTAAACGCACCATGGACAGAAACAGACTTAACAAACTCTGTAAATAAACAAAACCGTGTGAATTTCTACTTAACAGCTGACTATTATAATAAAGGTAGCTATAACGAAATGACAATTTACGTTCAACCTTATGTAGAATATAATAATGGTACTGAAATTGTAGATGCAAAATTAGATGTAAAATCAATTGCAACGCTTAAATACGAATACCCTGTTTATTAATGGATAATTGAGAATTAAGAATTGAAAATTGAGAATTGAGAATTAAGAATTGAGAATTAAATAATAACAAAAAACAGATGAACAATTTTAGTCATCTGTTTTTTTCTTTGAAAATTTAAATTATAAGTGATTCTTTAAACATAATGGGGCAACTTAAGAGTGTGGAGAGTGGAGTTTGGAGTTGAGTAAGCGGACTAGATGCCAGATACTAGTTGCCAGTTCCCAGATATCCTTTTATAAATAAAAAATCCGCAAGGATTTTCACAATCACTCTTCACTTTTCACTCTTCACTATTCACTATTCACTTTTCACTTTTCACTATTCACTCTTTACTATCTATCATACACATTATTTCCAAAGCTATCAATAGCAACGATACAAGGAAAGTCTTTAACTTCATATTCACGTATAGCTTCAGTTCCTAAGTCGTCATAACATAGTAATTTTTGCGATACTATACTTTTTGAGATTAAGGCAGCCGCACCACCAATTGCAACAAAGTATATAGCTTTATTTTTAATAATAGAGTCTATAACGTTTTTAGTTCTTTGTCCTTTTCCAATCATAGCTTTTAAGCCGTTATCAAGTAGAGTTGGGGTGTATTTATCCATTCTATAACTAGAAGTAGGACCAGCAGGGCCTATAACGTAATTTGGTTTAGCAGGGGCAGGACCTACGTAATAAATAGTTTGACCGTCTATATTTATAGGTAAAGTTTCGCCTTTTTCTATTAATTCAAAAAGTCTTTTATGGGCAGCATCTCTACCTGTTATCATTTTGCCACTAAGCAGTACAAAGTCGCCTGATTTTAAATTGTCAATATCATTTTGAGATATTGGAAGAGTAATTTTTTTCATGTCTATCCCTCCTTATATTTCGCCACTTTTATGGCGAGCTGCATGGCAACAAATATTTACAGCTACTGGAAGTCCTGCAATATGTGTTGGGTATGTTTCAATATTTACTCCAAGAGCAGTTGTTTTACCGCCTAAACCAGCAGGACCTATATTTAATTTGTTAATTTCGCTGAGTAGAAGTTTTTCAACATCTGCATAACGTTTGTCGCTATTTTCTGTTGTGATATCTCTAAATGTTGCTTTTTTTGCAAGAATACACGCTTTTTCAAAAGTTCCACCAACACCAACACCAACAACTATTGGCGGACATGGATTAGGGCCAGCTTTTTTTACAGTTTCCATTACAAAATTTATAACACTGTCTATTCCGTCAGATGGTGAAAGCATTTTAACACCAGACATATTTTCGCTACCAAACCCTTTGCCACCAACTGTAAACGATAATGTATCACCGCTTACAATTTCAGTATGGATTATGCAAGGTGTGTTGTCTTTTGTGTTAATCCTATCAAATGCAGGGTCGCTCACAACGCTTTTACGCAAATATCCGTCTATATATGCAAGACGTACACCCTCTTCAATAGCCTCTTTAAAGTTTCCGTTTTTTATGCAGACTTTATCGCCGTATTTTACAAATATTATCGCCATTCCAGTGTCTTGGCAAATTGGAATTTGCTCATCTCTTGCTATTTTGTTGTTCTCTATAAGTTGAGATAATACGTTTTTTGCTATGTCTAATTCTTCGTTTTCCATGCAAGTTTGTAATGCATTGCTTATATCATCGCCAATGAAATAATTGCAATCTAAAAATAACTCTTTAATTTTTTTTGTGATGTCGAAAGCATCAATATATCTTATATTTTGTTCCATGTTTTGCTCCTTTATAATGTGTAATTTATAATTAGTAATGCGTTATATTCAATTCGTAATTCGTTATATTTAATTCGTAATTCGTAATTAAAAGATAGAAGCAGATACTATAAGAATAAACGCCCTTTACAAATAAAAAATCCGTAAGGATTTTCACAATCACTATTCACTTTTCACTATTCACTCTTCACTTTCTTTATATCCGTAAGGATTTTCACAATCACTATTCACTTTTCACTATTCACTCTTCACTTTCTTTATATCTGTAAGGATTTTCACAATCACTATTCACTATTCACTCTTCACTATAAAATCAAACCCCACAAAACAGTAATATCGTTTATGCGGGGTTTAAATTTTTAATTAAACTAGTCCTGCTTTTACTAAATTTTGGTTATGCTCATATAGTGTATAAGCATAAAACGCCTCGGCAGCCTCTGTTTCAGTAGCGGCTTTATGGCAGAAGTAGTAGTAGCTTGTGTCTTGTGGGTTTAAAGCAGCGTCTAAAGCTGTAAGCCCTGGGTTACAAACTGCACCTGGTGGAAGTAGTGCATAGTCGTAAGTATTATAATTACTTTTGAAAGTATCTGCTATTTCTTCTGGTATATCTTCAAGAGATGAATATGGATAGTAAATAGTAGCATCTGATTGCAGATAATTTAAACCGCCGTCACCATATGCACTATAACCGCTGTTAAAGTCAGTAGCTAAACGATTGTAAAAAATTGAAGTTACATAGTACATATCGTTTTCGTTTGCTGCCTCCGCTTGTGCAAGAGATGCCATATTAACTAAGTCATCTATAGACATTCCGTTATCTTGTGCTACTTCAGCCATGCTCATTTCTTCATCATAGCCTGAATATTTTTTTGTGTTTTTAAATACTTTCTTATTAAAGTTATCTAAGAATTTAGCTATAACATTTTCTACGTCATCTTCTAAGTAGAAGTAGTAAGTATCTGGGAATAAGTAACCCTCAAGTTTATAAACTCTATCTTCGTTATATTCTAAATCGGCTAAAAATTCGTAATCTTCGTCGAACATATCAGAGTCACAAGCACTTAAAAATTCGCTTGCTGGGCAGATGTTCTCTTCTTCTAAAATCTGTGCATACTCTCTAACTGTAAGACCCTCTGTAAACTGTACTGTTACATATTCTTTTGGTGCTGTATCGTAAAGTAAAGTGTTCAAAATAGCCTCATAGTCCATATTTGTATCAAGAGTATGTGCGCCCTCTAAGTAGTTTTCAGTTGCATTAGTTGCGTTTGCATATAATTCAAAGAAAAACGGTTCGCTTATAACGCCTTTTTCTTCTAATAAGTCTGTAATTTCATCAAGTGTTGCATCTTTTGGAACTTCAACAATAACTTCTATTGTATCGTCTTGACGTGAAATTGCAAGCATATCATAAATTCCAGTAATTGCAAATGTGCCTAAAAAGCCTGCTATTACTAAAATCATAACTACCCATGCAAGCCTAAACAAGCAACCATTTCTCTCAGCTTTTTCTTTTCTTCTCTTTTTTACAATTTTATTGTAACGTTTTTGAGCCTTTCTATCTTCTTTGCTCATTTTCTTTTTGTTTTCATCGTTACTATAGCTTGAAAGGTCATCTTCGTTTAGATTGTCAGTATTACCAAAATCGTTATAACCGTTAGAAGTGTAAGTTACATCTGTTTTTTCAGCTTTAACATTTATTTTTATGTCTTCGTCGTTTTCTTCGCTTTGAATTTCCATTTGTTCAGTATCACTGAGAACATTATTTTTATGTTCTTCTTTTTTAACTTCTTCTTTAACTTCATTTTCTTTTACTACTTCATGGATATGGTCAAATACATTGTTTTTATGTTCTTTCTTCTTTTCAGGATTAACTTTTATGTCTTCGGTCTTTTCTTCAAGCGGTTTGTTTTCGCTTGCAACATCTTTTATAGAATTAAAAACATCATTTTTTTCTTTTTCAAAATTGTTGTTTTTTTCTGCCATTATTCGTCTTCCTTTCAAAATCAATTGCTTTCTATTCTAGTTATAGCATTAATTTTCCTAAAATATTTTTCAGTTATTAAAAAATCTACAGGTCTGTCGTAATATCCGTGTGGAAGATTAGGCTTTACACACATACTATAACATAATCCTACTTTAACTTGATTGTAACCGCTTAAAAATCTATCGTAATAACCTTTTCCATAACCTAGCCTGTAGCCGTCGTGGTCAAACGAAAGCCCTGGCACTATGCATACAGAATTACTAAAGTCCTCTACTTTTTTACATTTTTCGACAATAGGCTCAAGCACACCATAGCAACCCTCTTCTAAATCTTCGTCAATTGAATTTATATAGTAAAAATCCATCAAACATTTTTCTGGTATACATATTGGAACAGCTACCTTTTTGCCACTTTTCAATGCGTCTTCTATTATACCTATTGTATCAACCTCTATATCTTTAGACATATATATAAGTAAAAGTTTACATTTTTGATATTGCCAAAGGGTTGAAAACTTTTCTTTTATTTTATTATCCATTGAGCTTTTTTTTATAGGAGTAAGATCTTGTCGTTGCTTTTTTAAATTATTTCTAAGCTTTATCTTTATTGCCTTAATGTTTACCTTAGTCATTGTATAGCCGCCTTTATCTTTCTTGCTATAAATTCGCCTTTAAGCATATTTACCATTTCTAGTGCGAAATTAATTGTATGACCTGCACTTTTAGCTGTAATAATAAAGCCGTCTTTCTCAACTTTTCCATGAGTATAGTTTGCTCCTATTAAGAAACACTCAAAACCTTGAAAGCAAGTAGCTTTTTTTCCTTTTAACATCTCTTTTTTTCCAAGGATTGACGGAGCGGCACATATTGCACCTATTAAAATATTATTTTCATAACAATAGTCTATACAGTCTTGCACACCTTGAGATTTTTCTAAGTTTAAAGTGCCTGGCATACCACCTGGAAGTACTATTGCACTTACAATACTTAAATCAACGTCGCACATTTCGATATCGCTTACTACAGTGATATTATGTGAGCCTGTAACAACTTTACCATTTACACCAACTGTTAAAACGTCTAATTCTGCACGCCTTAAAATATCTATAGAAGCTATTGCCTCTGTTTCTTCAAATCCGTCTGCTAAAAAAACATATATCATAAAATAATCCCCTTATAAATTTAATCGAGAGTAAACCCTAAATATGGTTTTTTTAAGGTTTCGCTTTCAAGTTTTATGCTATTATTCAAGCGTTTAATCATTCCAAAGTCACAAATTAAAGTTTCAAAATTGAAAGTATCATAAGTTAGCGGTAAACGCAGTAAATAATTTTGAGCTTTTATTTCTTTTGAAAACGAAAACATAACTTGTTTAAAATCCTCAGGGTTACATATAATTTCTTGAACAATTACATCTTCATAAGACTTATAGTAGGCTATATAACCACTTTCAAAACAAATTATACCGCCACCATACATATTAAGTATAGGAGTGCTTTTTTCTATATAGTCACTGTCAAAATGCATACTACCATTTAATCGCTTTACTATATTAAACCTTAAATTGGAAATAAAGTCAAATGAACATTGTGCTTTTTTTAATTTTGTACATTTAAAATTCTTAATTTGTTCATAAGTTAGCGTTAAAGTTTTACTTTTATAAAAATTTTGATATCCAAATTTGCTGTAATAATTGTAAAGACTGTCAGTCGCTGGGTATAAAATAGAGAAATCATCGCCGTTATTTTTGGCATCTTCAAGTGAAAAATCAATAAGATTTTCCATTATTCCACGTTTTCTATATTCTTCTTTTGTTCCTGCCCCAAAAAGATAATGCGACTTATACTCTAAATTATCTATATAAGTTTTAGTTGGCAACAAGTAAAGGCTTGCACAAACTTGTGTGTTTTCTTTTGCTACATAGCAGTATTTATAATTGAGCAGATTTTCAAAGTATATATTTGTGTTTTCTTCGTTTTCGCCAAAGCAAGATGAAAAAATGTTTTTAAGTGAGGGGATATCGTCTTTTGTAGCTTTAAAATAACTTATCATCTTTAGTAATTATATTACTCTCAAATTCTTCTAATAATATGTCAGGTTTATACGAAAGTTTAGCTTTTCTAAGTCCCTCAATCCCTAGATCTTCCTCACGGTTTATATACGTATAATCTGTTAAAATTTTTGCAAATTCGTTATTTATCATTGCGTAAAGTCCGTCGTACCCTGTTACCGCTTTTTCAAAGTGAATTACAAAAGCATCTTTACTGATTTTTTCACCAACAGCCATTGCAACTGGGTTTCCATCTATTCTAATTATACCGCCTAAAAGGTCTAATTCATCATAAAAATGGAACGCATTTTTTATAGCACAATACTCATGAGTAAGTCCGTTATCTTGCCCTAAAACATTTTGTTCGCACCATAATTTTGACACTTCCATAGCATCTTTTTTATTATTTTCATTTATAATTTCAAAGGTGTAGTTGTAAGTTTTCTTAAATTTTGATATGTGATTTCTTTTAGAATGTAGTTTCCTACCGCCTAAATTTGCAAGTTTTTCGCTTAAATAAATATATTCGGCATAATCTCTATCTTCTGTAAAAGAGATTTTATTTCCAAAAATTTCAATAAGTTTTTCTGTTTGCTCTTTTGAAATACCTTTAAAGCACAAGTTTTTTCCATTTTCAAAAGCGTAATTCACTATATCTTTTACAATAGGAGCAACGTCGCCATTACCTATTGGATAAGTGAAATTAATTGTGTTTTCATCTTCTCCAAACGATTTTATATAAAATCCTTTATGGTTTGAAATTTTAATTTTATATAAATCTTTCCATAAAAACGTTGTTGCAAACGGTATATCACCACTTACAATCTTTGTATCTTTTGGGATATTTTCTATAATTTCATCTACCCACATTTTATCCTGAATTTCAGGAGTTTTAAACATCATAATTTTAAGACCTCTTATTTTATAATTTTTCTAACTTCTTTTAATATATCGCTTGATATATCTTCTATACTTCTTATATTATTGTCGCTTGTGCAGTTAATAATCTGCCAACCCCACTTTTTAGCAACAAAAAATGCTTGTGTACGGCAGTTTTTTAAAAAATTAACATCTTTTTCGTGTAAATCTTTTTTGTTGTTGTCGCCTTTATAACGTTTTTCCATAAGCTTTTGCGACACATCTGGGTCTACATCAAGATAAATCACTAAATCAGGCTTTGGCAAAAGCAACTTGTTATATTCATAATCATAAAGCCAATTCAAAAAATCTTCTTTTTGGTTTTCTTCTATCTTTGCAAGCTGATAAATTGCGTTTGAAGTTGTATATCTATCTGCAACTATAATATCACCGTTTTTGTAGTTTTTTTCCCAATCAGTTTTGTAGCTTGTAAATCTATCAATAGCGTAAAACGACGACGACGTATAAGCGTTTACATCGTTTGCATTTTTCCCAAACTCACCGCTTAAATACATTTTTACAATTTCTCCGCTTGGGCTTTCGTAATTTGGAAAAGTAATTTGCCTTACATTTTCAAATTCACTACTTAGAGTTTCTTTAAGTATTTTTGTTTGAGTAGCTTTACCGCTACCGTCTAAACCCTCAATAACTATTAATTTACTTTTCATATTATAAATCCACTTTCAAATTTTTAAAATACTCACGTACTTCTGTTTGCTTTTTGCAAGACATTTTACCTTCAGGACATGGAGCATTTACACACGACGCTCCAGAATTTTTAAATACGTTTGGTGCTGTTTTTATGCATAGCTTGTACATTTCTAAAGCTAACGCCCTTATTTCCCATTGAGCTCTATTGCAACATCTATGAGCAAAGAAGTTGAATAAAGAACGTACATTCATAGTCATAACAAGTGAAGTTTCGCAAGCGTTTGGAAGTAAAAACCTTGCATCTTCATTTGCGATTTTTTCAAACTTTGAGAAATTTGCTTTATCTGCTAATTTAAAATCGTTTATAAAAATTTCTTCATTTTCTACATTTTCTACTTGTAAATGCTCCTTTATTTGATTTAATAAAAGCACTCTTCTAACATCGCTATATGATTTAAATTGTAACTCAATAGCTTTATTATATTCGCTTAAAGCGTTTTCGTCTTTTGCAATTTGTGGAGGCACTACGTAAGAAAACGATGTGCCGTTTACATATCTTTGTGACTGTTGAGAAAACGATGCTATTCTATGTCTTACTAATTGGTGCGAGCAAGCTCTTGAAATTCCCTCAATACCAAAAGTGAAATTTGCGTGTTCCATAGGGCTTTCGTGTCCCATGTCTGCAAGCATATTTACAAAATAAGATGTTTTATCTTCTGTTAAGTCGTCCATGATATTATCTATAGTAGCTGGAGAGTAGCAAAGTTTTGCAGCTGCAGCTATTGTCTTTTCAGGCAATGGTGTATGTGATATCAATGTAACATTCAATGGCATAAATTTGCCTCCTAAAATTGGTTAAATTTTTACGTATTTATTAAATTATACCACGATTTTTGCAATTTTTAATTCGTATTTAGCAATTAATCGCCTAATTAACCATTGCACTGTTAGATAAAATATGATATAATTGTCGTTACAACACAAAAAGTTTACAGGCAAATAAAAATTGCTTGCTTTTTGTGTTAAACTATGATAAAATACTCATGTTATAGGATTTTTTTGAAAGAGGTGAAAAGTAGTGCAAGAGAAAATTCATCCAAATTATAATAAAACAACAATTACTTGTGCTTGTGGTAACGTTATAGAAACAGGTTCTACAAAAAAAGATTTACGTGTGGAAATTTGCTCAAAATGCCACCCGTTCTTTACAGGTAAACAAAAACTTGTTGATACAGGCGGACGTGTTGACAGATTTAAAAAACGTTTCGGTATGTAATTTGTTTAACAAGTTAATTATGCATATCTTTAAAATTAGGTATGACGCACCCTTTTTTTGGCTTTGTTTATGCCTTGATAGGGTGCTTTTTCTTTAATAATAACAGATTATATATTTTTTCACTATTTTCAACGGGACTGTCGAATCAAAAAATTTTTTCGTCATATTACACAAGACCATTGTAGGGGCGAAATCCATTTTCGCCCGAATTTTACGTATTTACAGGCAAAACGGGAGCATATGGAATGCTCCCCTACAATGTTTACTATTCGCTAAATTAAAGGAGTTGGTAAAATGCAAACAAATGAGATAAATATGCCTTTTTTAATAATAGAAAATATTTTAAATTCAGAAGAAGACGAAATTTTAGCGTTTAATATTAAGAAAAAAAATACTCCTGTTTTAACAAATGTTTTCTATATAATCTTTTTAGTATTAACATTTACTGGTGTTATTGATATCTTATCAAATATAGATACTTTCCAAACTCATGGTATTAACTACGTTAATGTAGCCACAACTTTAATATTTGCTATTTGCAGTGTATCTGCTTTTGTATTTTTGCCAAAATCTCAAAATAAAAAAATTAGAAATAATTATAAAAATAATATTTTAAAAAGTAAACCGTTAAGCTATCAATTTTTTAAAGATAATATAGTAATTGATAGTAGCATTATGCGTCGCAAAATTCTTGTAACCGATATTGATAATGTATTTGCAAACGAGCAAATATATATATTTGTAACACAAGGCGAAACTACTTTTTATATACTTAAAAAACATTTAAATGATGAAGACAATACAATGCTCCACGAATATTTAAAGTATGCTTTTGCAAG
The DNA here is from genome assembly GCA_964369305.1 of uncultured Eubacteriales bacterium. Taxonomy (GTDB): domain Bacteria; phylum Bacillota; class Clostridia; order Oscillospirales; family Acutalibacteraceae; genus CAYJFG01. The sequence continues at coordinate 4,048 of CAYJFG010000050.1, read as the reverse complement.
TAAATATAGAGTGCTAAAGCCAAAAGGAGTGTTTAAAAGATGAATTATAATGTAAAAGAGGTATATCTTCTTGACTTACCTGAGTATATAGACTACAGAAAAATCACTGCTCGCCAAAACAAGCACACTTGCGTAACTGTAACAGGTTTTATAATTGGTGCAATTGTAATCCTTTTTTCAGTGTTTGACTATCTTTATGGCGGTTTAGAGCTTACTTATTTTATAACAAATGTCATTTTAAGCTTTATTATTGTTTCTTTTTATGATATAATTATAATAAATCTTTTTACAGTAAGAAAAGCTCGTGAGTTTTTTGAACGTACACAGTCATTTACCACAACGTTTAAGTCAATTGATGGTAACCTTACAGTTTTAACAGAAAAAAGCAGAATGACTATAAAAGAAGAAAACGTTAGTAAATGTTTAGAAAGTAAATTAAATTATGTGCTGTTTACAGGTACATATGATGTATTTGCAGTAGTACCAAAAAGGATTTTGACACAAAAAGAGATTATATATTTTAATGGATTGAAAGATAAATAAAAATAAGTAGGTGTTACACTTGGAAAATGATAATATAATGGAACAAAGCAAGGTAATAGATGTTGATATAAAAAAAGAGATGAAAAAATCTTTTATGGAATACTCAATGTCTGTAATAATATCTCGTGCATTGCCTGACGTTCGTGACGGACTAAAACCTGTTCACAGACGTATACTTTACACAATGCATGAAAAAGGCTTAGTGCCTGAAAAAGCATATAGAAAATGTGCCGATACAGTAGGTGCAGTTTTAGGTAGTTACCACCCACACGGTGATAGCTCAGTTTACGACGCTTTAGTACGTTTAGCACAAGACTTTTCAATGCGTTATATGCTTGTTGATGGTCATGGTAACTTTGGTTCAGTTGACGGCGACCCACCAGCGGCTTATCGTTATACAGAAGCTAAAATGGCAAAGTTGTCTGTAGAGATGCTTTCTCAAATAGATAAAGAAACTGTAGATTTTAAACCAAACTTTGATGATAGACTAGAAGAGCCTGTAGTACTACCTACAAAGTTCCCAAACTTGCTTGTAAATGGTAGTAGTGGTATAGCTGTTGGTATGGCTACAAATATTCCACCACATAATATGGGTGAAGTAATAGACGCTATGTGTGTTCTTATTGATAATAAAGATGCAACACTAGATGAACTTACACAGCATATAACAGGGCCTGACTTCCCAACAGGCGGTATTATTATGGGTAGAGCTGGTATTAGAGCGGCTTATGCTACTGGACGTGGCAAAATAACTGTTCGTGCAAAAGCGGAAATAGTAGAACAAAAAAATGGTAGATTTAAAATTATAGTTACAGAACTACCATATCAAGTAAATAAGGCAAGGCTCGTTGAGTATATCGCAAACTTAAAAACTGATAAGCGTGTTGAGGGTATATCAAATATTGATGACCACTCAGACAGGGCAGGAATGCATATTGAGATTGATGTTAAAAGGGACGCATCACCTCAAGTAGTTTTAAATCAATTATATAGTTATAGCCAATTACAAGTTACTTTTGGTGTTATAATGCTTGCTATTGTTGATGGAGAGCCTAAAGTTTTAACACTTAAAGAAATGCTCAGTAAATATATTGAATTTCAATTTGAAGTAGTTACAAGAAGAACTCTTTTTGAACTTAAAAAAGCTGAGGAAAGAGCCCATATATTACGTGGTTTAAAGATAGCTATTGATAATATAGACGAAGTTATTAAGATAATTAGAAGTTCAAAAGACACAAGTACAGCACGAGAAAAATTGTCGGAGCGTTTTGGGCTTGATGATATACAAACTCAAGCAATAGTTCAAATGCGTTTAGGGCAACTTACAAACCTTGAACAAGACAAAATTGAGGCTGAACTTAATGCACTGCTTGAAAAAATAGCAGACTTAAAAGACATTTTAGCAAACGACCACAGAATTTACACAATTATAAAAGAAGAAGCTACTATTGTAAGGAATAAATATTCAGATCCACGCCGTACTGAAATTATGACAGTAAGTGGCGAGGTTGATATTGAAGATTTAATCCCACAAGAAGAGTGCGTTTTAACTTTAACAAACTTTGGTTACGTTAAAAGAATACCAGTTGACACATACCATACTCAAAAAAGAGGTGGCAGAGGTGTTAGTGGTATGAGCAGACGAGAAGAAGACGTTGCAACAGAGATGTTTGTAATTAATAGCCATGATTATGTATTATTCTTTACTAATTTAGGTAGAGTGTATAGGCTTAAATGTTATGAAATACCACAAGGTAGCAGAACTTCAAAAGGTATGAATATTGCAAACCTTTTACCACTTGCAAGCGAAGAAAAAGTTACTTCTATGATACGTGTTACAGCGTTTGAAGAAGATAAATACTTAATAATGGTAACTAGAAAAGGGCTTGTAAAAAGAATTGAGCTAACAGCTTATAATACAACTAGAAAAGGTGGTATTATAGCTTTAGAATTAAACGAGGGCGATGAGCTTTGCTGGGTTAGAATGACAAACGGAGAAAGCGAAGTTATTATTGCTACTAGAAAAGGTATGGCAATTCACTTTGCAGAAACTGATGTACGCCCAACTGGTAGAACTTCAAGAGGTGTTAAAGCTATCACTTTAAGAGAGGGCGACGAAGTTATCGGAATGTCAACAGTTCGTGAAAACGCTTATATCTTAACAGTATCTCAAACTGGTTTTGGTAGACTTTCAAAAGTTGAAGATTACAGGCTACAGTCACGTGGCGGTAAAGGTATAACAAACTACCATGTAAATAAATATGGTGACGTTGCCGCTATTAAATCGGTAGATATGGACGACGATATTATTATTATTTCTGATGACGGTATAATAATTAGAATAAAAGCAAGTTCAATTAGATTAAGTGCAAGACCTGCAAAAGGTGTTACAGTTATGAAAATGCGTGAAGATAGCTTAGTAGTTACACTTGCAAGAGCTCCACACGACGAGGACGAAGAAACAGACGAACTCGAGATTGATGAAAACGAGGTTGACGACGCACAAGACTTAGAAATTGTGGAAAATGAAGTTGACGAAGTAGAAATTCTTGAAGACGAAGAAGCACAAGATATAGAACCACAAGATTAAATTAAAATGCAGATATAGTAACTAGATTAAAGCTACTATATCTGCATTATTTAATTTATAATTCGTAATGATAATTCGTAATGCGTGATGCGTAATGCGTAATTCGTAATTAAAAGACAAATAAATAATTCGTAATTCGTAATTCGTAATTAAAAGACATAAGCTAGATGCCAGATACCAGTGTCCAGTTGCCAGATGCTCAGCCGTCCAGCCACCCACAGCCTCCCTCTTGAATGAGGTGGCACCGCTAGGTGACGGAGGGTTGCCCATCTACAATTAAAAATCCGCAAGGATTTTAACATTCACTCTTCACTAATCCCAACGGCAAGAGCAAGCCATTGTTCTGCACCATACTCTTGCATATAATCATTAAGTTCGTGACATTTGTTTCCATGTCCTCCCAAAAACACGTAATAAATTGATATTTAAAATTTTTAATTTTGTTTTTTTCGTGGGTGCTTTTTTAAGTTTCGTCAGAAATAATAGTAGAAAAGAGCTTGTCAAAATCACTTTGATACAATTTATCTTGTGTAATACGATATTGCTCAAATTCACTTTCAGCAAATGCTTTGGCAATAGTGGCAGTCACTTTTCCTTTATCTTGTAAAATCTCGGCATCGTTGAATTGTAAAAAAGCATCGAGTTTTGTAACCCAATCTTGCATTGTCATAGGAATATGACGTCTTGCTTGTCTTGTTGCATAATCAAGATACATTGTAACTATCTCGTTTAATTCAGTCAACTCATTAGAAGATAAGTAGTTTTTAGCTATACAGACGTCGGCTTTTACAATTTTACCGTCAGGAGCATTTCTCCATGAAGTAAGCCCCATGTTTTCCTTTTGGTGGTTAGCCCTGTTGACGATAACTTCGGCAGCAGTATTTCCATGAATTGCAAAGTGCATCTTATTTTGAA
>CAYJFG010000049.1:0-15606 GCA_964369305.1 uncultured Eubacteriales bacterium | reverse complement strand
ACAAAAATTTGTGCAACGAATTGAGTCTATTTTTAGAGCGTTACAATTATAACGTAAGTAATGTAAATTCATTTGAAAATATAGAAAATGAGTTTAAAGAGATCAAACCTGATATAGTTTTACTAGATATAAATCTACCTTATTTTGACGGTTTTTATCTTTGCAAACAACTTAAAAATATAAGTGATACTCCAATTATATTTATAACAAGTAGAGATAACACCTCAGATGAAATTTTAGCTATGACAATAGGTGGCGACGATTACATAACAAAACCTTTTGACAATCAAGTGCTATTAGCAAGAATTTCAGCAGTGCTTAAACGTTACAATAAAACAACAACTAATCAAATAATAAAACTAGAAGATATAGAAGTTAATACAACATCATATACAATGTACAAAATAGGTCAAAGTGACAATACAATAGAGCTTACAAAAAATGAACTTAAACTACTTTTAACTTTAATAAATAGTAAAGGTAGTGTTGTAAGCAGAGATAAGCTTATGGAAACATTGTGGGACGATGGGGTATTTGTAGACGAAAATACTTTAAGCGTAAATATAAGCCGTGTTCGCTCTAAAATTTCGCAATTAGGGTATAGCGACATAATAAAAACAATTAGAGGTAGAGGGTATATTATAAAATGACATTTTTAAAATACATAAAAGACAATCTGCTAAATATATTTTTTTGGTTTTTATTTATAATTATAGTGGACGTGATGTTGCTGTTTTTGGCAGTAAACCAAGCTGACATTATCTTATTAAATACAATATATCTAATTTTTATTTTAATTTATCATGGTTTAAGTTTTTACAAAAGACGAAAATATTTAAAAGAACTTTATAAAAAATTTGAAGATTTGAAAGATAAAAACTTGATATGTGAATTTATAGAAGAGCCTACACAAGAAGATTATAAAATATTTTATGAAATAATAAAAGAAAGCGGAGAAAGCCTTAATAATTCAATTGCAGAAAATGAAAAATTCTCTAAAGAGTATAGCGACTATATAGAAAAGTTTGTCCATGAAATTAAATTGCCTATATCAGTGATAAAGCTAATTGTCGAAAGGCTTGAAAATGACGATAGCAGAAAAATTAAGGAAGAAACAGCAAAAATAGAATTTTATATTGAACAAGTATTATATTTTGCAAGAAGTGGAAATGTTGAAAACGACTATTTTATTAAAGAAACAAACGTTGAAAAACTTGTTAAAAATGTAATAATAAAGCATAAAAGCAGTTTTATTGAAAGGAAAATCGCTCCAAATATTAATTGTGGCGACATTTATATATTGACTGACAGTAAATGGTTTGAATTTATTTTAAGTCAAATAGTTGACAATGCAATAAAATATAGCAGTGAAAAGCATAAAAAATCAATTGAAATTTTTACTAATGTTACTGAAAATTCTATTGACATAAATATCAAAAACTTTGGATACACAATCCCAAAAAGTGATTTAAACAGAATTTTTGAAAAAGGATTTACAGGAGAAAATGGCAGAAAAATACAACATAGTACAGGTATTGGGCTATATCTTGTAAAGACATTATGTGATAAATTAGGTCATAAGATATCTGTTAAATCTCAAGATAATGAAACTACATTTACAATTTCAGTTTTTAAGTAATTCGTTTTATATTACAAGTAATCTTACAAAAGTGTAAGGTTGCTGTAATGTAAAACGATTTTTAAATTTTGCTTTTTATTATATAATTAAGTCAACAAATAAATAAGGAGATGTTTTTAAATGAATAACAAAAAACAAATTATAAAAGCACAAGATTTAAAAAAATATTATGGGAATAAAGATAATATTACAAAAGCAGTTGACGGAATTTCTTTAGAAGTTTACGAAAGCGAATTTATAGCAGTTATGGGTGCATCTGGTAGTGGTAAAACAACGCTACTTAATATGTTTTCTACTTTAGATAAACCAACAAGTGGTAAACTGTTTATTGATGGTATAAACATACTTGATTTAAAAAAGAATGAAATGTCAAAATTCAGACGTGAAAAATTAGGTTTTATTTTCCAAGATTTCAACTTGTTAGACTCTTTAACTATTGAAGAAAATATTGCTTTTTCACTTTCGATGAACAATGTAAACCATAAAGAAATAAGCAAAAAGGTAAATGAAATAGCACAAAACTTTAATATTTTTGAAACACTCAAACGTTATCCTCATGAAGTTTCAGGTGGTCAAAAACAAAGGGCAACAGCTGCACGCTCAATAATTAACAATCCAGCTTTAATTTTAGCAGATGAACCTACAGGTGCGCTTGACTCAAAATCTTCAAAAACAATTTTAGCAATGCTTGAAAATATTAATAAAAATTATAACACTACAATTTTACTTGTAACGCATGATGCAATGGCTGCAAGCTACAGTAAAAGCGTTATTTTCATTAAAGACGGTAAATTATTTACAAGAATTGATAAAGGCGACAAATCAAAAGATGAATTTTTAAAGAACATACTTAATACTGTTTCTGTACTTGAGGGAGGTAATTAAAATGTTATTTAAAACAGCTTTAAAAAATGTAAAATTAAACTTTAGAAGTTACTCAATATATTTTATAACAATTAGCATAGCCGTAGCACTAAACTATATTTTTAACTTGTTGCCATATCAATCGTTTATGACAACTTTTACAACAGAAACAAAAGAAGAATTAAGCGTACTATTAAGCACAATGCAAATACCTTTTGCAATAGCCTCAGCAGGTCTTGCAATATATTCAAATAACTTTTTGATAAAGAGAAGAAGCAGAGAACTTGGAATTTATTTAATGCTTGGTATTAAATATTCAAAAATATATTTACTTATGATAGTTGAAACTTTAATTTTAAGTTCATTTGCATTTGTAGCTGGTTGTTTATTAGGTGTTTTAAGTGTAAGATTTTTTGATATGTCTATAATTTCATTACTAAAATTACCAATGGAACAAAGCGGAGTATTATTCAATATGGAAGCTTTTATATCTACAGTAATAGTATTTGTAGTAATATATATTTTAATTGCTATATTAAATTTCTTTGTTGTATCAGAAACTTCTATTTTAAAACTTGTAAACGCTAAAGGAAAGTCAATAAAAAGCATTAATAACAAAGTTGCATTAGGTATATTTTTACCTTTATTTATAGGTTCAATTGTAGCGATAGTTTATATGTATAGTGTATTATCACAACCTATAAAAGTATTAGTAGGACCAGAAACTTTATTAGCGTTTGCAGTTGGATTTACAGGTCATGTATTGTTTTTTATAAGCGGAGCAAAAGTATTAGCTGTTATTATTTCAAGCTTTAAAAAGCTTACTTACAAAGATATTAATTTATTTACGTACAAACAAATAAGCAATAAAGCTATTAAAACAGGTGGAGTGCTTAGTATAATATCTTTTGTTATGGCACTAGCTTTTACAATGTTAAGCATGGGTGCATCAGCAAATTTATGGGTTGACGAAACTACAAAAATTTCCGCACCGTACTCTGTTTCATCAGGTGGAATAGCACCTAATAGTCCGCTTGAAGAAGTGGAAAGTTACTTAAAAGAAAAAGGCTATAAAATTGAAGATAGTCACGATTTTGAGGTGCGTAAAAGCGACTTATCGATAAATGTTTTCTTCAAAGAAGAAGATAGAAAATTATTAAAAGACGATCAACAATTTATTTTTGATGAAACAGTTTTGAATAACTTAACAAATATAGTTTATTTAGATGATTATAATAAACTGCGTGAAATGGCAGGTTTTGATAAAGTAGTACTAAAAGAAAATAGCGTAGCATTATATGTAAATACTGAATTTTTAAAAGCGTTTACATTGCCAAAAACTGTTGAACTAAACGGAAAAGTATATGCAGTGCAAGAGGTTTTAAGTGAAGAAGTAAGTGGAAATGGCTATATTCTTGGAAATGATGTTACATTAATATCAAATACCATAGATAAAAGCTTTAATGAATTTACAACAAATTCATTTGCTATAAACACAAACGATTTAGAAAATCCAAATTTAGAGAAAAATTTATTTAACGAGATAAACGAAGTTATAATGGAAAGTGAAAATAGTGGGGGAGTACTCAGTATTCAAGCAAATGTACATGAAAGCAACTTAAAACAAGCTACAGGATTTATATTTACAGGTTTATTTATAGGTATAATATGCTTGCTTATTTCAGCGGCAGTACTATGCTTACAGCAGATGACAGAAATAACAGAAAATAAAAAAGGGTATGACACAATAAAGAAATTAGGAGCAAAACAAAATAAAATAAACGCTTCAATTTTTAAACAAATTTTATTATATTTTATAAGTCCGCTTGTAGTAGCTTTAATCCATAGTGTGTTTTTCACAACAGCTTTTTCAAGTTACACACATATGATATTATCGCAAAGCTTAATGTTACCTACAATATTAATAACAAGCGTTACGGTTACAGTAATATACTTTATCTATATTATATTTACTTATTTAGGAGCGAAAAAGTATATTAACGATGGCAAAAATCTATAAGTTGTGGCACGCAAAACCATAAATATAAGAAGAAAGAATGTTATAAAATAAACAAACCGAACTTACGTTTGAATTAAGAAACAACTACTAAAAAAACACGATTTTAGTAGTTGTTTTTTTGGTGTAATAGTATAAATATATCAAAAATTGTCTAAAAATGGCGTAAATTTATGTTTTATTAGCATAAAATAATTAAAACAGCGAATAAAAAAATTTTTTGCTTTTTTTTCGTTTATATATTGATTTTTAGTCGCAATTAAGATATAATAAGCGTAAGGTGTCACGAAGTGTCGCAAAAGGACGCAAAGTGCATACTAAAAACCGTAGAAAGAAAGTGAGAGTGTTATGTTTTCGGGTGCTTATCCGCACGTTATAGATGCGAAAGGGAGATTAATAATGCCTGCTAAACTCAGAGATGGGGTTGGCAAAGTTTTCTATATCTCAAAAGGCACTGAAGAAAACGAAAAACTAGGTACACTTACATTTTTACAAATTTTTACCGAAGAAGCATGGAAACAGGAAATAGTTATTAATACAGCTAATTTATCTGTTGAAGAAACAAGAAAGTATTACAGAGATGTTTGCTCTCAAACTGTAGATGTAACGATGAATGAACAAGGCAGATTTGTAATTCCACCAATTTTAAGAGAAAGTGCTGGAATTGAAAAGGACGCAATGATTTTAGGAGCATTTACGTGCATTGAAGTCTGGGACACAAAAACATGGGAAGCTAGAAAGAATAGTTAAAAATTTATGGAGGAGAAGCAAATGGAATTTAAGCATATACCAGTTCTCCGTGATGAAACTATTACAAGCTTAAGCATAAAAAAAGATGGAATTTATGTAGATGGAACAGCAGGCGGAGGCGGACATTCTCAAATAATTTTAAGTGAGCTTGACGAAAACGGAGTTTTAATATGTATAGACCAAGACCCTGACGCTATTAAAACTTTGCAAGAAAAATTCAGTGGCAAAACCAATTGCAAAATTGTAAAATCAAATTTTAGTAACATAGACGAAGTTGTTAAAACGTTAGGTTATGAAAAAGTTGATGGTGTTTTACTAGATATAGGAGTGTCATCAAGGCAACTTGATACAGTAGAAAGAGGTTTCTCGTTTCATACAGATGCACCACTTGACATGAGAATGAGCCAAGAGGGACTAAGTGCATACGATTTAGTAAACAATTTAGAGTACAGAGAACTTGCAAGCATTATAAATTCATACGGTGAAGAGAAGTTTGCATCTTCTATAGCGAAAAATATTGTAAAGCAAAGAGAAATAAAAGCAATTGAAACAACACTTGAACTAGCAGAAATTATTAGAAATTCAGTTCCACAATCGGTAAGAAGAGAGGGTCACCCAGCTAGAAAAACATTCCAGGCAATTAGAATAGCTGTTAATAAAGAATTTGAAGTTTTAGAAAAAGGGCTAGAAAAAGCGTTTGAACTTTTAAACGAAAATGGTAGATTATCAGTTATAACATTTCATTCACTTGAAGATAGAATTGTTAAGAAAAAAATGGCGTCATGGTGTGTAGGTTGCACTTGCCCAAAACAATTTCCAATATGTGTTTGTGGTAATAAACCTAAAGGAAATTTAGTAAATAAAAAACCAGTAGTCGCCACAAAAGAAGAACTTGAGCAAAACGTTAGAAGCAGAAGTGCAAAGCTTAGAACGATTAAGAAATTGTAACTATTTTATTAAATTAGCAACAAAATCCTTTGACAAATTACTCGTTATGTAGTAGACTATATATAGTATGTTTACACAGTTTTTTATGTGTAAAGATATGCTATATAGATACATTTGTTTTGAAAAACCACTATAAATCGACATAATAATTCACGAAATTACAATCGTTATAAATTTAATTATATTATTATATTACACTTTAAAAATTACACTTATTATATATACTTTAGTCAGTTTTATTTACACAAAATGGAGGTGTGAAAATGATTATACAAGAAAAAAATGTTGCATATGACCTAGATATGCTAGAACTAGAAAATCAAAAAGCTAAAAGCAACGTTGTTGATATACCAAAAGATAAACTTGATAAAATTAGAACACGTAAATTCTCACCAATTAGAGTATTTATGTCTTTTATTATGGTCTGTTTTGTAACTGCGTGTATTGTTACTATAGTTTCTGGCAATGCTAAACTTACAGAACTAAACCAAAAAATTAGCGTAGCAACTCAAGATCTTGAAAACCAAGAAAGTGCTTATACTCAAATTGATATGAAATTAGAGTCTAAATATTCTCCAAACTACATAGAGCAGTATGCACAAGATAGCATGGGAATGAAAAAGACAGACCAATATCAAATAGACTACATAAAATTTTCACAAGGTGATAAAGCGGAAATAGTACAAGAGGAAAGCCAAAATATTTTTGAGTCAATTGCTAAAGCTATTGAACAAATATGGGAATAATAAAGTGTAGAAGATAATAAATATATATATAAACGATTTTTGAAATTATGAATGGTTGTGGCAATGGTGAGTAAACTCATCTGCATATTAAGGACGTATGTAAAAAGGTCTTTACTTGTGCATTGTTACAACCAATTTTTTTAGCAAATTTAAGGAGATATTTTATGAAAAAAGAGTTAAAATCAAAGGGTGCTAATATAAGACTTAGAAAAAGGTCTGTAATTATTTGCGTAATAATACTCCTTTTTGGGTTTGGCAGTGCGATTTTTAGGTTAGCACAATTATCACTAGTACAAGGTGAAGAACTTAAAAATTTAGCAGTAAATCAACAATTAAGAGATACAACAATCAATGCTAAAAGAGGCACTATATATGATGCTAATATGAAAGTTTTAGCACAAAGTGCAACAGTATGGAAAGTAGTTATTAACCCTGCAAACTTTGAATTTGAAGAGGAGAGGGAAGTAGTAGCACAAGGTCTTGCAGAGATTTTAGACCTTGACTACGAAGATGTTTTAGAAAAAACAAAACAAAATTTACAGTATGTAGAAGTAAAACGTCAAATTGAAAGCGATACAAGAGAAGAAATACTCAACTTTATAGAAGAATTAGAAGACAGAGATGAGCCTATATATTCAATAATTACTTTGCTTGAAGATTATAAAAGATATTATCCATATGGCACATTTGCATCATCTGTAATAGGGTTTACAGGTGCAGAAAACCAAGGGCTTGCAGGGCTTGAGTATCAATATGATGAGATTTTAACAGGAACACCTGGAAGACTTGTAGAAGCTAAAAATGCTAATGGTACAGAGATGCCATATTCTTATGAACAAAAAGTTGATGCAATAGATGGTAATAGCATTGTGTTATCAATAGACGAAACAGTTCAAAGTATCGTAGAAAAATATTTAGATGAATATAACGAAGAATTTAAGGTTTACAATCGTTCAGTAGGTATTATGATGGACGTAAACACAGGTGAAATTTTGGCTATGGCGTCACAAGGTGGATTTGATTGTAACGACCCTTTTACAATTATAGATGAAGAAGAAATAAAAAGAATTAATGAATTGCCAGAAGATGAACAGTCAGAGGCTGAAGTAGTGGCACTTGAAAAACAATGGCGTAATAAAGCTATAAGTGACACGTATTATCCAGGTTCTGTATGGAAGATTATGACATCTGCAATGGCGTTAGAAGAGGGATTAGTAAGTGAAGACAGCACTTATACTTGCAGTGGTAGCTATGTGCCGTTTGAGGGTGCAAGTGCATTACATTGTCATAAAGATTATCCAGGGCATGGAACTCAAAGTTTTGCACAAGCTATACTAAATTCATGCAACCCAGCATTTATGCAAATTGGTAATTTAATTGGTACAGAAAATTTCTGGCAGTATTATCAAGCTTTTGGATTTTCTGAAAAAACAGGTATTGACCTACCTGGTGAATCAGAAGACATATTCTTCTCACAAGATGGTTCAATGGGTCCTATGGATTTAGCAGTATCATCGTTTGGTCAAAACTTCTCAATTACACCACTACAAATGGTTACAGGAGTTTCAGCAATTGCAAATGGCGGTACATTATATGAACCACACGTAGTTAAACAAATTTTAGATAGTGACGGCAATGTGCTTGAAACTATAGAACCAGAGGCAAAAAGAGATATTGTATCTACAGAAACAGCAGACGAATTAGCAGCAATACTCGAAGAAAACTCAGTTTCAGGTGGTGGACTTAACAGTTACGTTCAAGGTTATAGAGTTGCTGGTAAAACAGGAACTACAGAGAAAAAGATAGATGTTACAGGTGATGGTAACGATGACTATATATCTTCTTTTGCAGGTTTTGCACCAGCTAATGACCCACAAGTTGCACTCTTAGTATACTTTGATGCTCCAACGACAGGCATATATTACGGTAGCCAAGTAGCAGCACCTTGCTTTGCAGATATAATGGAAGAAGTTCTACCTTACTTAGAAGTTGAAACACAGTATAGCGAAGATGAAATTAGCATACTTGATACAACAGCTGGCGATTATATAGGATTAAGCCTAGAAGATGCAAAGTCACAAGTAAGAGAAGACGGCTTCACTCCTATAATTAAAGGTAATGGAGATAAAGTAATATCTCAAATTCCATCAATGGGCGATAGAATACCGCAACAAGGAACGATAGTACTTTATACAGACGATACATCTTTAGAAGAAGAAAAAGTTACAGTACCAGACTTGACAGGTATGTCGCTTGCAGATGTAAACTATGTAGCATCACAATACAATTTAAATATTAGTGTTAGCGGAATAAGCTCTGCAGAAGAGGGCGTTTCAAAGTCGCAAGATATAGCAGTTGGCACACAGGTAAATCCAGGTCAAGTAATAAAAGTAACATTTACAATTGTAAATAACGAAAATACTAATATAATGTAAATGTACGAGTAAAATAAATATATAAGTTTAAGTCGTTAAATTTGGAGGGGCAACAATGAATGATACTGTATGGAGCATAATAACAGTAGTTTTATCTTTTGGATTAAGTGCAGTTTTAGGAAGATTTTTAGTTCCATTTTTAAAGAAATTAAAATATGGTCAAACAATTTTGGAAATTGGTCCTAAATGGCATAAAGGTAAACAAGGCACGCCAACTATGGGTGGATTAATGTTTATAATAAGCAGTATCGTTACACTTTTAGTGATTTTAATTGCTCATCAACTTTTAACAACGTCTGATATGGCAGAAATTAATTTAAGCGGTGTATCAATACCTAAAATTCTCGCAGGTGTTTTCTTAGCTTTAGGATATGGTGCAATAGGTTTTGTAGATGATTATATAAAAGTTGTAAAGAAAAGAAATTTAGGTTTTACCGCTAAACAAAAATTACTTTTACAATTTTTAGTAGCAGGTTGCTACTTAGGATCACTTTACTTACTAGGCGAAAGCACACAAACTATAATACCGTTTGTAGGTGTTATTGATTTAGGCTTTTGGTATTATATTATATTTACAGTAGTTATAGTAGGTGTTGTAAATGCAGTAAATTTAACAGACGGTATAGACGGTCTAGCTGGTAGTGTTACATTTTTTGCAGCGTTATCATTTATGGTTATTTCAAGTAGTTTAAGTTTAGTTAGTGCAAATATTATGGCTTCAGCTTTAGCAGGTGCGTGTTTAGGTTTTTTGATTTGGAATTTCCACCCAGCAAAAGTTTTTATGGGCGACACAGGTTCGCTGTATTTAGGTGGGTTTTTATGTGCTATAGCGTTTACAATGAATATCCCTATAATAATTATACCAATTGCAGGTATGTATTTAATTGAGATGTTCTCAGTAATTTTGCAAGTAACATATTTTAAAGCTACAAAAGGTAAAAGATTATTTAAAATGAGTCCAATACATCATCACTTTGAGATGAGTGGTTGGTCAGAAATAAAAATTACTATAGTCTTTAGTATAGTGACTTTAATTCTAGGTGTTGCATCATTTTTGTGTATTACATTTGGCTTAAAGTAAATTTTTTAGGTGGTGAAAATATAAATGGCAATAAATTATCCAATAAGATATGATGGTGAGCGTAGACGTGACGACTACGAAAAACAAAAACAGTACACAAGACCTAGAGCTTATGAGAAAAATAAAACATATAAAACAGGAAATCAAAAGCCTATTAAACCTAAGAAACATATTTTTGATGGTTTGAAAAGTTCTTTTACAGGTGTAGCAGGTTTTGACGTTATATTTTTAGGTTTAGTAGTTTTATTAGTAGCAATTGGATTAATTATGATGTACTCTGCAAGTTATCCAACAGCATACTTTGATGGCCAATCAAGTAGCTACTTTTTAACAAGACAAATATTTTTTGCAGTAATAGGGTTTGCAATTTTATTTTTAGCAATGCTTTTTAATTATAAAAAACTGCATAAATTTGCTTTTATTATACTTTTAACATCGCTTGCTTTAATGGTTCTTGTGTTAATTTTACCGTCAGAGGGTGGAGTTAATAGGTGGATAGGTGTAGGCTCGTTTACATTTCAACCGTCCGAGATTTTGAAAATTGCAGTAATATTATTTTTAGCACATTGGGCGTCTATAAATTTTTATAGAATGGAAATTTTCAAAGTAGGCGTTTTACCACCACTTGTGTTGTGGATTGTTTCTTGTGGTCTTTTATTTTTACAACCACACTACTCTGGTATAGTTATTATAACACTTTTAATATTTACTATGATGTTTTTAACAGGTGTTAAGTTAAGATACTTTTTAATTGGTGGTATTGCTTTAATGGGTGTATTCTTTATAGCTCAATCAACAGGACTTCTTTCGTATGCTATGGATAGAATGGACGGTTGGGGTCAAGCTTTAGTTTACATAGATGAAAATCAGTGGCAAGACACATACCAAACAAGAAACTCAATGTATGCCATTGGGTCAGGTGGTTTGTGGGGGCTTGGTATTGGTCAATCAAGACAAAAGTTTTTATACTTACCAGAACCACAAAACGACTTTATATTTGCGATTATATGCGAAGAAATAGGCTTTATAGGTGCTTTAATTATTCTAGTTCTTTTTGCTTGCCTAGTTGCAAGAGGAATTTATATAGCTATAAATGCTAAAGATAAATTCGGTGCTTTGCTTGTAGGCGGAATAACAGCTCAAGTAGGTTGGCAAGTTATTCTAAACATTTTAGTTATTACCGACTGGCTACCAAATACTGGTATTAGTTTGCCGTTCTTTAGTTACGGTGGTAGTTCTCTTATAATGATGCTTGCACAAATGGGTATAGTTCTTTCAGTTTCAAAAACTGCAAATATTAATAAAAGATAAAATTTAGAGGTGAGTTAGTTGAGAGTGTTAGTTACAGGTGGTGGAACGGCAGGACATATAAATCCAGCTTTAGCAATAGCAGATACAATCAAAGAAAGCTATCCAGATACTAAATTTTTATATGTAGGTGCAAAAGGTGGAATGGAAGAAACTCTAGTGCCTAAAAAAGGATATAAATTTGTTGGGATAGAAATATCAGGGTTTAAACGTAGTTTTTCGTTTTCATCAATAAAATATAATGTTAAAACTGTAAAAAGAGCTATTAGTGCTAGTAGTACTTCTAAAAAAATAATAAATAAATTTAATCCAGATATATGTATTGGTACAGGCGGTTACGTAAGTGGTCCTATAATGAGGACAGCTGCAAAAATGAAAATTCCAACGATTATTCATGAGCAAAACGCATTACCAGGTATTACTACAAAGATGTTATCAAAATATGTAGACAAAGTGATGCTTGCAATGCCAGAAGCTAGAAAGCATTTAAAAGATAGTACAAGATGTGTAGATACAGGAAATCCTATAAGAATAGAGATGTTAAGCCTTGAAAAGCAAGAGGCAAGAAAGAAATTAAACTTAGACGAAAGACCAGTTATACTTTCTTTTGGTGGTAGTTTAGGTGCTAGAAAAATTAACGAAAGTGTATACGACTTAGTAAAAAGAAGTGCAAGCGATAATAAATATCAAATAATACATTCATATGGTAAATTTGGGAAATGGTTTGCAGAAAATTTAGAAAAAGATGGTATAGAAAAGTGTAAAAACCTTGATATACGAGAATATATTAACGATATGCCACAATGCTTTATGGCAGCTGATATTGTTATATGCCGTGCAGGTGCTATGACTATCTCAGAACTACAAGTTTGCGGTAAACCATCAATATTAATACCGTCACCAAACGTAGCCGAAAATCACCAATACCATAATGCTATGACATTAGTAAAAAATAATGCAGGTACGGTGATAGAAGAAAAAGACTTAACAGACACAATAATAACTAAGACGGTAGACGATATGTTAAGCGATAAAAAAACACTTGAAATCTATGGCACAAACGCTAAAAAAATGGCAATAGATGATGCAAATAAAAGAGTACTAAACGTATTCAAAGATATTTTAAAGATTTAAAACAGTAGCGATTTTTAATCTTTAAAATAGATGATGAACATTTTTAAAGAGTTTTGCATAAAATGGCAAGTAACTAGTAATAAGCATTTGGGAGGATGTCGTGTATGGCTAAACTTCATATAGAGGGTCAAAAAAAGCTAGATGGAAGCATCAGCGTGCAAGGGGCAAAAAATAGTGCTTTACCTATACTTGCTGGAACGGTGTTATGTAAAGACGTGTGCGTTTTGCATAATTGCCCAAATTTGTCAGACGTTGAAACGTGTGCAAAAATAATAAGATATCTTGGCGGAAAAGTAAAAAGAGAAGGAACTACTTTAACAGTAGATACAACAGTTATAAATAAATTTGATATACCAGATGAACTTATGAGAGAGATGCGTTCTTCAATTGTGTTTTTAGGGGCTATAGTTGCAAGAATGGGTGAAGCCAAACTATCAATGCCAGGTGGTTGCGAGTTAGGACCACGACCAATTGATATGCACTTAAGAGCTATGCAACTTTTAGGCGTTGAAGTGTCAGACAAATGCGGTTCTATAGAATGTAAGACACCTAATGGTATAACAGGCACAAAAATAAATTTGCTTTTCCCAAGCGTTGGAGCTACTGAAAATATTATGTTATCAGCAGTTTTAGCAAAAGGATATACAGAAATTACAAATGCCGCAAAAGAACCTGAAATTTTTGATTTAGCAGACTTCTTAAATGGTTGTGGTGCAAAAATCAATATTATAGGCGATGGAACAATATACATAGAGGGTGTTGAAAAATTAAACGGATACCAACATTCAATTATCCCAGATAGAATAGTGGCTGCAACTTATTTATCGGCAGGTGCAGTTACACAATCAAATTTAGAATTAACAAACGTAGTGCCATCTCATTTAAATAGTATAATTCCAATAATTAGGGGAGCAGGTGCTAGAATAGATGTAGAGGGTAATACAATAAGGATTAAGTCTAATGGCAAATTAAAGGCGATAAAAGAAACTATAACTACAATGCCATATCCAGGTTTTCCAACAGATGCACAAGCACCAATTTTAGCAATGACAACACTTGCAAAAGGTATTAGCGTATTTAAAGAAACTATTTTTGAAAGTAGATATAAACACGTAGGCGAGCTTATGCGACTAGGTGCTAATATAAAAGTATCTAATGAAGTTGCTATTGTTGAAGGTGTAGAGAGTTTGTACGGTGGAAAAGTAGAGGCTCAAGACTTAAGAGGAGGAGCTGCACTAGTTGTAGCTGGATTAGCCGCTTACGGTCAAACTCAAATTAGTAATATATGCTACATTGAAAGAGGTTATGAAGATATAGAACTCTACTTATCTTCTATAGGTGCAAGCATAAAAAAGATATAAATACAAGTGGCAAGTAAATATTGTTTACAAAGGATGTTTAGTTAATGGATAAAAAACAAGATGATAGAAGGCGAAACAATAATATAAGCGAAGACAAGTTTAATTACTATGTTGATGAAAGAAAACAGCAAAACAATAAATATATCCCAAAAGCGAAAAAGCAAAGAACGCAAAACGAAGCTGTAACAAAAGAACCTATGACACGAGAAACAAGAAAAGTAGTAAACAGGGTTGTATGTTTATCAATAGTGGGTATTGCAATTATAATTGGTGTTATTCTATCATTAACAGTATTATTTGGAACAGAGATAATACAGGCCACTCAAACTTCTCATTATACACAAGAGGAAATTATAAAAGCTAGTAATTTGCGGTATGGTGACAACATATTTACTTGCGATAAAAAGACCGCCGAAGAGAACATAGAAAAACAACTACCATATATACAAGATGCTAAAATAGAAATTAAAATACCAAACACATTAGTTATAAATGTAGTTGAAGCAGAGCCTGCATTTGCAATTAAAGAGGATAACGAATATACTATAATAAACGAGTTTGGAAAAGTGTTAGAGTTTTCGTATGAAAATGAATATGAAGCACAACTAGTTGTAACGCCTGAAATTACAAAAAAAATATTAGGCGAAGAAATTGAGTTTGAAGAAAATTATGTTATAGATATGATTAGAGAAATTAAGGGCAGTGCTGATGCATATAAGTTAATGGAGATTATTGAAATTAATGTTTCGGACGTAAAGAACATATATGTAAATTATCAAAATAGGATTAAAATTGATTTAGGAGATCAACTAGACCTTGACTATAAGATGCTAACAGCACATGAGATAATAGAGCAAAAGTTATCAGCAAATGACAAAGGGCGTTTAGATGTTTCAACGTGTAACGTAGGTATAAAAGCATCGTATTTCAAAGACGATGATAATATATTTGAAATAACCTCAAATACGCAAGAAGAAACACAGCCAGTCACTGAAAATGATACACAAACTGTCACAGATGAAGATACACAATAAGAAAAATTTAATTATAAAAATCAACTAAAAATTGATTTAAAGTTAAAATTTTTGAAAAAAATGCAAAAATTTTTAAAAAATTAAAGTATTTTATAAAAAAAATCAATTTAAATATTGAAATTTGACTTTAATTGTGATACATTATTAGATAGACTAATATTACACTAGATGTAAACATTCGTACTAAAAATACGAAAGGTTATTAATTAAAAGATAAAACCTATTTCATAGGTTTAATAGACAATTGTAAAAGTAGCCCCAAAAACCTTAATTAAAGCACGTTAATAGT
>CAYJFG010000048.1:0-16036 GCA_964369305.1 uncultured Eubacteriales bacterium | reverse complement strand
TTAATATGTATCAACTTATTGGTTTTGAAATTGTAAATCAAAATGCAGAAGAATATATTATGGTCTGTAATTTGATTTAACATTGTATTCAAAATAAACTGTTATATCCTTTTATTAACTTAAAATATAAGACTTTTAAAATATGATTATACAAAGCGACTTTGTATAATCATATTTTTTTAGTAATAAATTATTTAAATCTATCATATTAATGTTGTAGTAAGATATACCGTCGCTTTAAGCAGACAGGTATTAAAAAAGGAGAGATTATTAATTTATGGACTACACGTTATCAAAAAAAACAATGTCACTTAGCGAAACGGTATTTGAGGGCAGTTTGGAACAACCGATTGATTTAGATTTTACACTACCAGATTATTGCCCTGACATTCAAAAAATACTAAAGTGTCAAGTATACCCAAAAGTATACACCAGAAATATTTCAGGTGATAGACTAGAAATTGACGGTGCCTCTACTGTTAAAGTTTTATATGTTGACTCTTTACGAAATGCAGTGCGAACAAGCGAACACACTATTCCATTTTCATGTTCTTTTAATTTAAAAACTTTGCCTCAAAATGCTTTAATTTTGACATCTACAAAACCTGAATATATAAATTGCCGTGCTTTAACTCCACGAAGACTAGATATCCACGGAGCATTTACAATGTGTGCAAAAGTAGTTTGCAAAATCGAAAAAGAAATTTTTTATGGTGTTGAAAATGAAGATGCACAAGTAAATTCAAAAAGTCTTCAAGTATCAGCAGTAACTGGTTTTTCACAACATTTCTTTACAATTTCACAAGATATTGAAATCAGCGAAAATGACAAACAACTCGAAACTCTTTTACGAAGCGATGTAAAAACTATTGTTAGAGAATGTAAAACTATCACAAATAAAATGATGCTTAAATGTGACGTGAATTTAAATATTTTATACTTATCAGATATCGATAACGGTACAACTGATGTGCTAGATTATACCTTACCTATAAATCAAATAATTGATGTTGAGCAAGCGGAAGAAATTTCACAAACTTCATTAACGCTTGATATACTCAATTACGATATACGTATAAGAAATGACTTATCGGAAAACACCATTATTACTTTAGAAGCAAAACTTTGTGCAACCGCTTTAATGCATGAAGATGAAGAAATATCAGTACTCACTGACGCATATTCCACTATATACGATTTAGATTTAATTTACAATCAGCTTTCACTCACAAAAATACACTCTATTATATCTGATAGTTGTATCGCTAAAGAAACACTAGAAATTTCCTCTAATTCTATAAATAAAATATTAGACTTATGGTGTGAGCAAGCTACTTGCAAAACAATGATTGAAAATTCACAAATGATATTAAACGGTAAAGTAAATATCTGCATACTTGCGTGTGACAGTGAAAATGTACCATTTTATACTGAAAGAACTATCGATTTTACTTATCCCCTATCTTCAATTACACAAATTCAAAATTTAACTGCTTTAGGTTCTGCCTTTGCAACATCTATAAGTTATAGATTAAACGGTTCCAATAATATTGATGTACGTGCAGAAATTAAACTTGATATTATTGTGCAAGAGAATATTTCAATTCGTTGCATAAATAGTGTAAGTGCCGATGAAGAACACTTACGCAAAAAAGATGATACGGTAGCACTTACTCTTTATTATGCTGATGATAACGAAAAAATATGGGATATAGCACGTGATTACTGTGTTTGCTGTGATAATATTAAAAAAGAAAACGAACTTATCGACGATATCATTATTGGCGACAAAATGATATTAATCCCATATATATAAAAGGAGGAATAAACAATGGAAGAACGTAACATATATAAAGATATTGCAAATAGAACAAACGGAGATATTTATATAGGTGTGGTAGGACCTGTTAGAACTGGTAAATCTACTTTCATTAAAAAATTTATGGATACACAAGTTATACCAAATATAGAAAATGAAAATAGGCGTGAACGAGCTATTGACGAATTACCACAGTCAGCCGCTGGCAGAACTATAATGACTACCGAACCTAAATTCATTCCAGAAGATGCAGTAGAAGTAAATATTGGCGGTAATGCAACTTTCAGGGTGCGACTAATTGACTGTGTTGGCTATATAGTACCTAGTTCAATTGGTTATATAGAAGATGAGCTACCGAGAATGGTAAAAACACCGTGGTACAAAGAGGAGATACCTTTTGATATGGCCGCCGAAATTGGCACAAAAAAAGTAATAACTGACCATTCTACTATTGGTCTTGTTATCACTACTGATGGTTCAATATCTGACATACCACGTGAGGAATATGAAGAAAGCGAACAAAGAGTAATTAAAGAATTAAATGAACTTAACAAACCTTTTGTAATTCTACTTAACAGTGCATCTCCTCACGACCCTAAAACCCATGCACTTGCAGGTGAGATGACAAAAGCTTATGGTGTTCCTGTTATTCCTGTAAATTGTTTAGATTTAGACGAAAACGAAATTAAGACAATTCTTGCACAAATTCTTTTTGAATTTCCTGTTAAAGAAATTAAAGTTGATATGCCAAAGTGGGTGTCTTCACTTGAGAAAAAACATTGGCTTCGAAAAGGTGTTTTTGAAAATCTTGTATTAGCTTCTGAGAAAATCAAAAAAATTAGAGAGCTTCAAGACATCACAAGACAAATTTTAAGTTGTGAATATATAACAAATTCAAAAATAACAAGTATAGATTTAGGGCAAGGAAAAGCACGAATTTTAATAGAATTAAATCAAGCATTATTCTATAAAGTTTTAGGTGAGAAAACTGGTTTTGATATTCACGATGAGGGAGGTATGCTTAATTGTATGCTTGAGCTTGCACGTATTAAAGGTGATTATGAAAAAATCCAAAGTGCATACAACGATGTAAACGAAAGTGGTTATGGTATTGTAATACCTCAAATGCATGAACTTAAGCTTGAAGAACCTGAAATTATAAAACAAGGCGGTAAATATGGTATTCGCTTGCGTGCATCTGCTCCAAGTATTCACATGATGAAAACTAACATTACAACCGAAGTTACACCTATTGTAGGTTCTGAGCAACAATCTGAGGAACTTGTAAATTACTTGCTAAAAGAGTTTGAGGAAAATCCGTCTAAAATTTGGGAGTCAAATATTTTTGGTAAATCATTACATGAACTTGTCAATGAAGGTCTGCATAATAAACTTAATAAGATGCCTGAAGATGCTAGGAGAAAACTCAAAGAAACAATCGAGCGTGTTATTAATGAGGGCTGTAATGGTCTTATTTGTATAATATTATAAGTAAATATTTTATAGCTATATAGTTAATTTTTCTATATGGCTATATTTTATAATATATTAAAATTTTTATATCCTTTCGGTTTTTCATTATTAATTATTCTTTCGATATGTTTTTCTACAATATCATTTATTTTTAATTCATAAAAATTATGAATTGGAAATATGTTTAAATATTTATCCTCAATTTCCTCGTTTGCATAATATGGGAAAATAAAAATGTATTTAGGTTTTAATTTATTGATGGCAAGGAAAAAATCTTCAATATTTATATAACCAATAATTAAATAACACTTACTTTCATTACAAAACATATTATTTTTATTTACTGTTTTAATATCTTCACTATCACAAATCAAATTAAACGCTGTGCGACGTAATTTATCTATTCTACTGTTCTTGCCACTTTCTAAATAAGGATATTTACTTACATCACTTAATTTTCGCCTTAATAAAATACATTCATGTTCATAAATAATTATATCTTCTTTTTCAAAATTCGTTTTAAATATATTCAACCATTTTACGTCTATATCTTTTAAATTGCTATATCTCTTAGCGTTAGTAAAGAAGTTTTCTAATAAAGTTACATCTTGCAAAACAGTGAAATCATCAATTTTATTCATATATAATAAATCCTCTCATTATGTATAATCTTCAAAATCTTATAATACGTGAAAAATTTATTATTTTAGAATTTCTACTTTTCCGTTATCATCAATTGTAAGTTTATCGCCTTTTTTAATGTTTTTAGGTGCTTCGTTTACATCCAGTGCAAAAAATTTTTTATCTTTATCAATACAAATTACATACATACTATCTATTCTATCTACTTTTAATTTTTTCATATTAAATTACTCTTTTCTTTGTGTATTATATTCTAAGTCTTCTCCATCTGTAAAAAAGACGATATTTCCGTGTAAATCTGTTCTTAAAACTTGTGAGCCTGTCTGCTCAATTCTGTCTATTAAATCATATGTAGGTAAACCGTAATTATTAGGTCCTACAGAAATAATAGAAAACTCTGGTGTTGTAGTTTTCAAAAATTCATCACTTGTTGAATATCTACTGCCGTGGTGTGATACTTTTAAAATATCTATATCTAAATCGCCATATGTAGCAATTATATCATTTTCTGATTTTGTTGCATCGCCTGTAAACATAAATGAATATTCGCCATACCTTAAAATAGAAACAATAGAATTATCGTTATCATTTTCGTAAACTATCATAGGTGATATAATTTCAAAAGTTAAGTCACCTACATTTATTTCGCTATAAGCACTTATTTCTTCAACTTCAATTTCTTTTTCAATGGATATATCAACAATTTCTTTCATCTCTTCGTTATCTTCAATTGAATTTAACGAGTTTGTAGGTAGTACTACTTTTTTAACATCAATCTCGCTTATTATATCAAAAGCACTTCCTATATGGTCGATATCCGCATGAGTTAATATCATTAAATCAAGATTAGTTACATTGTTATCTTTTAAATATTCAAGCGATTTTGAACGTAGCGAAGAGTTGCCAGTATCAATTAAAATATTACTTTCGTTTTCATTTATGTATATGCTATCGCCACTTCCAACGTCAATAAAATGTACATAGAGTCCCTCTTTATCACTAGGTAAAACTTTAAATAAGTTATTAAGCGATAACGCTAAGCTTGGGAAAATATTATATAAAAGCGAAAAAACGAAAACTAAACAACAACATACTATAATAAATATTTTCTTTTTACTTATAGTTTTTTCTTCTTTTTTCATTACTCTTACGTCCCTTTTTATTTCTATTTACTTTAGACTTATTATTAAGTCTTTCCTGAAGAGTTTTAGAGTATTGTGCAGTTGGTGTAACTAAGCAATTTTTGCCATTACCTATTAAGTCGTGACGTCCTATTGATACTAAAGCTTCAATTACTTTTTCTTTATTTTTAGGGTTGAACCATTGAAGTAAAGCACGTTGCATAGCTTTTTCTTTTAAAGTTCTAGGTACATAAACTTCTTTTAATGTGTATGGGTCAAGTCCTGTGTAGTACATACAAGTTGAAACAGTTCCTGGTGTTGGATAAAAATCCTGCACTTGTTCTGGGTGTATTTTTTCATTTTTCAAAAATAGTGCAAGCTCTACGGCGTCTTTTGTGGTAGACCCTGGGTGTGATGACATTAAGTAAGGCACTAAGTATTGTTCTTTGCCTACACTTTTTGTTATTTTATAAAATTCGTCTGCAAATTCTTTATACGCTTTTATATGTGGTTTTCCCATATAATCTAGCACGTTTGCACTGCAATGTTCAGGTGCTACTTTCAATTGTCCGCTTACGTGATAATTTACTAGTTCATTTAAAAACTCTTTATTTTTATCAGCTAAAACATAATCATACCTAATACCTGAACGGATAAAAACTTTTTTAACCTTATCAATTTTTCTAAGCTTGCGTAGCATATTTAAATATTCACTGTGATTTGCTATTAACTGCTTACATGGAGTTGGAGCTAAACATTTTCTATCTTTGCATACTCCTGCTTTCTCTTGTTTTTTGCAAGCAGGATACCTAAAGTTTGCAGTAGGTCCGCCTACATCATGAATATATCCTTTAAAGTTTTTTGATTTTGTAAGCTTTATAGCCTCATCTATAACTGACTTTTCACTTCTTGAGCTAACGGCTCTACCTTGGTGAAAAGCTATTGAGCAGAAGTTACAAGCACCAAAGCAACCTCTATTATGTGTAATTGAAAATTCAACTTCTTTAATCGCTGGAACTCCACCTTGATTTTCATAAACTGGGTGATACATTCTTTCGTAATTAAGTGCATAAACGTCGTCTAATTCTTCACGTGTTAGTGGTGGCATAGGCGGATTTTGGATAAGCATTTTACTGCCGTGACGCTGTATTATAGTTTTACCTACTACATGGTCTTGTTCTTCCATTTGTTTTCTGCATGAAATTGCATATTGTTTTTTATTAGTAGTTACATCTTCAAAAGACGGACATTGCACAACTGTACGTGGCACATAATCTTTAACATCAATTGCATAGCAAATACCTTTAATATCGTATAAACTTGATATCGGTAAATTATTACTTAAACATTCAGCGATTTTAAGTGTTTGATTTTCGCCCATACCATATGATAATATATCGGCGTTACTTTCAATTAAAACTGACGGCTTAACACAGTCGTCCCAATAGTCATAATGTGCAAAACGCCTAAATGACGCTTCAAGCCCTCCAATTATAACTGGAACGTCGCTGTATATTTCTTTTAAATTTTTTGAATATACTGTTAAAGCTCTATCTGGTCTTTTACCTGCTTTTCCGCCTGCTGAATATAGATCATCACTTCTTATCCTTTTGGCTGCGGTATAATTTAAAACCATGCTATCTATATTACCAGATGTTACAAAAAATCCGTATTTAGGTTTTCCTAATCTTTTGAAATCTTCTTTGTTTTTATAATTTGGCTGAGAAAGTATAGCTATTTTATACCCTTTACTTTCAAGCAAACGTGATAAAATGCTTATTCCAAAACTTGGGTGATCTACATAAGCATCACCAGTCACAAATATAAAGTCTGGTTGCTCCCACCCTAGTTGTTCAATTTCTTTTTTTGTTATAGGTAAAAACGCCATTATAATTCTCTCCATTTATAAATAAATATTCGGACGTTACAATCTAACGCCCGAAATTATATGTTTTAATAATTTTAAATTAAAACTTTAGATTTTTAAATCTATTCATAGCTTCAATTGTATTTTCTTTGCTACCAAAAGAAGTTAGACGGAAATATCCTTTTCCACATTCGCCAAAGCCCTCGCCAGGAGTGCCAACAACGTTTGCATTTTCAAGTAGGTAGTCGAAAAACTCCCATGAACTCATACCATTAGGGCATTCAAACCATATATATGGAGAGTTTTTACCGCCTGTATAGAAAATACCCATTTCGTCTAAAGTACTTGCTATAATTTTTGCATTTTCTTTATAGTATTTTAGATTTTCACTAATAGCTTTTTGACCATCTTCTGTAAATACCCCAGCGGCTCCACATTGTACTGGCCATGAAACACCATTGAATTTTGATGATTGTCTTCTATACCATAATTTATAGATGTTTTTGCCATCTCTCTCAAGTTCCATAGGAATTACTGTGTAACCTAGTCTAACACCTGTAAAACCTGCTGTTTTTGAAAGTGAACAAAATTCTATTGCACAAGTTCTAGCCCCTTCTATTTCAAAAATTGAACGTGGTACATCTTCTGTAACAAAAGCTTCGTATGCTGCATCATAAAGAATTATAGCATCGTTTTTATTTGCATAATCAACCCATATTTTTAATTGCTCACGTGTGTATGCAGTACCTGTTGGGTTATTTGGTGAACAGATATAAATAATATCGCATTTTTCATCTTCATTTGGCATTGCACAAAATCCGTTTTCTTTTGTAGCGTTTGCATATTTAATTGTTCTACCAGCCATTATATTAGTATCTACATATACAGGATATACTGGGTCTGCTACTAGCACAATATTGTCTTGGTCGAAAATATCACCAATATTTCCACTGTCACTTTTAGCACCGTCATTTACCATAATTTCATCGGCTGATACGTCTACACCGTAAGATTTATAGTAAGAAGAAATAGCGTCTCTTAAAAACTTATATCCCTCATAATCTGGGTAGCCTTTAAAAGTATCTTTACAAGCTAAATCGTCAACACCTTTTTTCATAGCATCTGTTACAACGCTTACAAGCGGTAAAGTTACGTCGCCTATACCAAGTCTTATAATGCTTTTTTCTGGATTGTTTTTAACAAACTCGGTTACTCTTTTTGCAATTTCAGCAAATAGGTAATTTGGTACTAGATTATCATAATTTGAATTAACTTTCATTATCTTTCACCTTTCAAAAATAAATTACTTATCACCTAAAGAAGCTTTTACAAACTCCCTAAATATTGGGTGTGCCACATTTGGTCTACTCTTAAATTCTGGGTGGTACTGAACCGCTACAAAGAAATCATTTTCTGGAATTTCGACAGCTTCTACAAGCATTCCACTAGGTGATGTTCCTGTAACCCTCATTCCTTTGCTTTCTATATCTTCTTTGTATTCGTAGTTAAATTCAAAGCGGTGACGGTGTCTTTCAGTAATTTCTTCTTTTCCATATGCAGTTGACATTATGGAGTTATCTATAATTTTGCAAGGGTACGCACCTAATCGCATTGTACCGCCTTTTTCTGCTACACCTTTTTGCTCAAGCATTAAGTCGATAACTTTGTTTTCAGAATTAGGGTCAAATTCGCCTGAGTTTGCATCAGCTAAACCCAAAACATTTCGAGCAAATTCAATAACAGCTACTTGCATACCAAGGCAAATACCTAGGAAAGGAATATTGTTTACCCTTGCGTATTTTGCTGCTATAATTTTTCCTTCAATTCCTCTATCGCCAAAACCACCAGGGATTAATACACCATCGCAACCGCTTAAAGCATCTGCTACTGTTTCGTCTGAAATTTGCTCAGAATTTACCCATTTAATATCAACGAAAGCTGAATTTTCAAAGCCTGCGTGTTGCAGTGCTTCAGCTACAGATATGTATGCATCATGGAGTTTTATATATTTACCTACAAGTGCAATTGTAACATTTTTATTTCTACTTTTTATTCTTTCAAGCATCTCATGCCAACCTGCCATGTCGCTTTCACGTTTCTCAATATGTAATTCTCTGCATACTATATCGCAAAAATTATGTTCCTCAAGCATAAGTGGTGCTTCATATAAAACTGGAACTGTTATATTTTCGATAACGCAATCAATTTTTACATTGCAAAATTGAGCTATTTTTTTGAAAATTGTTTTTTCTATAGGCTCGTCACAACGTAAAACTATAATATCTGGAGTAATACCTAGTGAGCGTAACTCTTTAACGCTATGTTGTGTAGGTTTAGATTTATGTTCACCAGAACTTTTTATATATGGTACTAATGTAACATGAATAAAAATGCAGTTATCAAACCCTACTTCTAGCGACACTTGTCTTATAGCTTCAAGGAATGGTTGGCTTTCAATATCGCCAACTGTTCCGCCTATTTCTGTAATTACTATATCAGCGTTTGTGCTTTCGCTAATACTATAAATAAAGCTTTTAATTTCGTTTGTAATATGTGGTATTACTTGGACGGTTTGCCCTAAGTAATCGCCTTTACGTTCTTTATTTATTACATTTTGATAAACTTTACCTGTAGTTAAATTTGAAAATTTATTTAAATTTTCATCAATAAAACGTTCGTAGTGGCCAAGATCAAGGTCAGTTTCTGCACCATCTTCAGTTACATAAACCTCACCATGTTGTAGTGGACTCATAGTCCCTGGGTCAACATTTATATATGGATCAAGTTTTTGAGCTGTAACTTTTAACCCTCTAGCTTTTAATAGTCTTCCTAGTGATGCCGCAGTTATTCCCTTACCAAGGCCTGAAACAACACCACCGGTTACAAATATATATTTAGTCATTCCTAAAACCCCGCCTTTTCAAATTTTTTATAGATCAATTACGCCTTCAAATATACGTTCAGCCTCACCAGTCATATATACTGTATCATCTGTATATTTTATAATTAAGTCGCCACCTCTTAATTTAACAGTAATGTTTTCATTTTTAGGGCAGAAACCATTTTCAACAGCAGCTACTGCAACTGCACAAGCACCTGTACCACAAGCCCATGTTTCGCCGCTACCTCTCTCCCATACTCTCATAACAATAGTATGTTTGTCAAGAACTTTTATAAATTCTGTATTTACTCTTTCTGGGAATAATTCGTTTGTTTCAAATTTTCTACCGATATTTTCTATATCTAAAGTATCTACATTATCAACAAACACTACGCAGTGTGGGTTACCCATTGATACACAAGTTATGTTATAGTCTTTTCCGTCAATTTGAACTGGTTCATTTATAACAGTTTCTTTATCAATTGCTACTGGAATATTTTTAGGGTTTAGTTCTGCTTTTCCCATATCAACCCTTATTTTTTTAACTTCGCCGTCTTGTTTGTAAACTTTTAAAGTTTTAATACCGCTTAAAGTTTCAACTGTAATTTTTGCTTTATCTTGGTCTACCATGTCATGGTCATAAAGGAATTTACCAACACAACGTATACCATTACCACACATTTTACCTTCTGAGCCGTCTAGGTTAAACATTCGCATTTTAGCATCTGCTACATCTGATGGGCAAACTAAAATTACACCATCACCACCTATGCCGTAGCGTCTATCTGATAATCTAACGCTTAAGCCCTCTGGGTTATTTATTTCTTTATCAAAACAGTCAAAGTAAATATAATCATTACCGCAACCATGCATTTTTGTAAACTTGTAACTCATTCTACTACCTCTCATATTATTGATGTCTACAAGCTCTGTATTGCCTGAAGAGTATTTGCTTTTTAAGCAGTGTGCTAGTGCCTTTGCTGTATCAATAGATGTTAAGCAAGGTATATTCCTTTCTACTGTTTTTCTTCTAATTTTAACACTATCTCTAGTTGGTATTCTACCTTTTGAAGATGTAGAAATAACGTAACTAATTTTTCCACTTTCAATTAGCTTAATTGTGTTATTTTTTGAAGATTCATGTATTTTTTTAACTTCTTTAACTTTTATGCCATAACCTGAAATAATTGAGGCAGTACCTTTAGTTGCATAAATCTCAAATCCCATTTCTGAATACATTTTTGCAAGGTCGCCTACTTCGGCTTTATCGCTATTTCTTACAGTTATTAAAACACCGCCTGATTTTGTCATTTTATAACCAGCTGCAATTAAGCCTTTATATAAAGCTTCTTCTAAATTGCCTGCAATTCCTAAAACTTCACCTGTAGACTTCATTTCTGGTCCTAAGTGGTTATCAACATTTATTAATTTTTCAAACGAGAAAACTGGAACTTTAACAGCTAAATATGGTGATTTTTTATATAGATTAATTCCATAACCCATATCGCTTAATTTTTCGCCAAGCATTGCCCTTGTTGCTAAATCAACCATAGGCACACCTGTAACTTTACTAATATATGGGATAGTTCTTGAAGAACGTGGGTTTACTTCAATTACATATAAATCATCGTTGTAAATTAAATATTGGATATTTACAAGACCTTTTGTGTTAAGTGATAACGCTAAATCTCTTGATGAATTTATAATTGTTTGAGTCATTTTATCATCAATATTAAATGCAGGATAAACAGCGATTGAGTCGCCTGAATGTACGCCTGCTCTTTCGATATGTTCCATAATGCCTGGGATTAATATTTCCTCACCATCACAAATAGCGTCAACTTCAATTTCAATACCCATTAAGTATTTATCAATTAATATTGGATTTTCAATATTTTGTGCTAAGATAATTGCCATATATTCTACAATGTCATCTTCATTATAAGCAATTATCATATTTTGACCACCTAGTACGTAAGATGGACGCATAAGCACTGGATATCCAATTTTGTTTGCAACTTCCAAAGCTTCTTCAGTTGACATAACTGTAACACCTTGTGGACGTTTAATGTTATGTTTTTCAAGAAGTGCATCGAAACGTTCTCTATCTTCTGCCATATCTATACTATCAGCTGATGTACCTAAAATATTAACTCCATTATCGCTTAAAAATTGAGTTAATTTTATAGCAGTTTGACCACCAAAAGCTACAACAACACCGTATGGTTTTTCAGTTTTAATAATACCCATAACATCTTCATTTGTAAGTGGTTCAAAGTATAGTCTGTCTGCTGTATCAAAGTCAGTTGAAACAGTTTCTGGGTTATTATTTACAATAACAACGTCAAAACCTGCTTTTTTCAACGCCCATACACAATGAACAGATGCATAGTCAAACTCAATACCTTGACCAATTCTTATAGGGCCTGAGCCAAAAACTATAATGTTTTTCTTGCCACTATTTTTTTCTTCTATAAATTCGGCTGCTTCGTTTACATCGTCATAAGTTGAATAGAAGTATGGAGTTTGTGCCTTAAATTCAGCAGCACAAGTATCAACCATTTTATAAACTGGTAATTTTGGATTTTTAATTTCTTGCTTGCTATAATCTTTAATTGTTTCATCAAGGAAACCCATATTTTTAGCTTCAATATAAAGCTCATCTGTTAATTTTTCTTTATTAAGTCTATTTTCAACATTAATAATGTTCAAAAGCTTATTTAAAAACCATTCATCAACCATTGTAATTTCGTGTATTTCTTCTACTGATATACCTTTTTTAAGTGCTTGATATATACAAAACGCTCTTTCGTCATCGCAAACTGATAATTTTTTCTTTAATGTTACTATTGACATTTTAGCAAATTTATCATGGTTTAATGTTTTGAGTGATATTTCAGCACCACGAACTGCTTTCATCATAGCTTCTTCAAAAGTAGTAGCTATTGCCATAACTTCGCCTGTAGCTTTCATTTGTGTGCCAAGTAGTCTTTTTGCATATACAAATTTGTCAAATGGCCATTTTGGGAATTTTACTACAACATAGTCTAAAGCTGGTTCAAAACAAGCATATGTTGTTCCTGTAACGGCGTTTTTAATTTCATCTAAAGTGTATCCTATTGCAATTTTTGCAGCAACTTTAGCTATTGGATAACCTGTTGCTTTTGATGCAAGTGCTGATGAACGAGATACACGAGGGTTTACCTCGATAACTGCATATTCAAAAGACTCTGGGTGTAAAGCAAATTGACAGTTACAACCACCCTCAACTCCTAAAGCTGAAATAATATTAAGTGATGCACTTCTAAGCATTTGATATTCTTTATCGGCTAAAGTAACAGCTGGTGCTATAACGATACTATCGCCTGTATGGACACCTACTGGGTCGAAGTTTTCCATTGAACAAACTGTAATTACATTACCTTTGCTATCTCTCATTACTTCAAATTCAATTTCTTTCCAACCTGAAATACATTTTTCAACCAATACTTGAGTAATTGGAGAAAGCTCTAGTCCGTTTGCTGTAATTTCTCTTAGCTCTTTTTCATTTGCAACGATTCCGCCACCTGAACCACCTAGAGTAAATGCTGGTCTAATAATTAGCGGATAACCAATTTGATTTGCAAACTGCACTGCACTTTCAACATCATTTACAACTAAAGATGGGATAACTGGTTGCCCTATCTCTTGCATTGTATCTTTAAACATTTGTCTATCTTCGGCTTTATCAATAGTTGTTGGGTTTGCACCTAATAGTTTAACTCCTTGTTTTTTAAGGAAACCCTCTTTTGCAAGTTGCATAGAAAGTGTTAAACCTGTTTGCCCACCTAAAGTAGATAGTACACTGTCTGGTTTTTCTTTTTCTATAATTCTTTTAACTGTTTGCAAATTAAGTGGCTCAATATAAATTTTATCAGCCATAGCATTATCAGTCATGATTGTAGCTGGGTTTGAGTTAATCAAAATAACTTCAAGTCCCTCTTCTTTTAAAGCACGGCAAGCTTGAGTGCCTGCGTAGTCAAACTCAGCGGCTTGACCTATAACTATAGGGCCAGACCCTATTACTAAAACTCTTTTAATATCTTTATTTAATGGCATATATATAAATCCTTTCTTTATTTCAATATCAAAATATTATTATTTTTTCATCATATTTATAAATTTTTCAAATAAGAAAGATGTGTCGAGAGGTCCTCCACACGCTTCTGGGTGGAACTGAACTGAGAACGCTGGCATATCTGTATATTCTACGCCCTCGCAAGTTTGGTCGTTAGCGTTTACATAGCTTTCTTTTGCGTTACTTGGTAAACTGCTTGCAACTACTGCATAGCCATGGTTTTGGCTTGTGATGTATACTCTGCCTGTTTCAACTTCTTTTGCTGGTTGGTTTGCACCTCTATGGCCATATTTTAACTTTTCAGTAGTTGCACCTTGTGAAATTGCAAGAAGTTGATGTCCTAAACATATACCAAAAGTAGGTATTTTATTTGCACATAGTTTTTGTAGCTCTTTGATAACTTCTTTATTTTCTTGAGGATCCCCAGGACCGTTAGAAAGCATAATTCCGTCTGGATTTAAAGCTATTATTTCATCTGCTGTTGTACTGCTTGGCACTACAGTTACATTACAACCTGCTTTTACAAGTTCACGTCTTATATTGTCTTTTGCTCCAAAGTCCCATAGTACAACGTTATATTTTCCATCTTCTGCACTAAATAACTCATTTTCATTAGAAGTTACAGATTTCACCGCATCTACTACTTTGTAAGCGTTGATTTCTTTTAGGTCATTTTCTAAATTATCTAGTGAATAAACTATTTTACAGTTCATAACACCGTATTCACGAACTATTCTAGTTAATGCTCTAGTGTCTATATTGTAAAGCCCTGGAATGTCACAATCCTTTAAAAAGGTGTCAAGGTCACCCTCGCAACGAAAGTTAGAAGGTTCTTGACACCAATTTTTAACAATGTAAGCTTTCAAAGCTGGTTTTTTACTTTCAAAATCGGAGGTAATAACCCCGTAATTACCTATTAAAGGGAATGTTTGAATAACTACTTGCCCAAAATAGCTAGGGTCAGTAAGTGTTTCTAAGTAACCTGTCATTGCAGTTGTAAAAACTAATTCTCCAGTTACTTCTTTTTGTGAGCCGAAAGACACACCCTCGAAAACATTTGCATTTTCAAGAATTAGGTACGCTTTTTTACACATATTTAATCATCCTTTCTCTTTCCAAAAAATTCAAAACTTTATTTTCTAACATAATATTATAATATATATTTTCTAAAAAATCAATAAAAAACTACAAAAAAATCAACACCATTTTTTCAAACCTTATAACTATACTTATTATACTAATTAATAAAAAGTTTTTGTTTCTAATTAGGAAAATAAACCAAAAGTAACAAAATTATTCTTCTTGAATATATTATAGTATGGTGTATTGTTTAAAAACATGGACAAATGGTATTATTTTCATAATTAACAACAATACATACTTATAAAATTGGAGTGAACAAGTATGTTAGCAAATATTTTAGAAAAGTTGAAAAGTTGGCCGTTATGGCTCGCTCTTGCCTCTTTAGTAGCTTTTTGCGTTAAAGAATTTGCAGGCGTTGACATAAATTCAACAGTTGATGGTTTATTAAATGTACTACTTCCTGTATTTGTAGGGTTTGGTGTAGTAAATAATCCAAACTCCCGAAATAGTATGTAGCTTAAATTAATGCAGTTTTATAAAAAATGGGGTTGCTTTTAAATAATATTAAGTATTTTAATATTATTCAGGCAACTCCATTTAATTTTATGTATTTTTATCTACTTGATGAAAAACTTTTAGATTTTTTGTTTTTCCACTTCTTTTATCTAGTTCTTCCATAACATCTTCAAGCGGAATATCTTGTTCAACCATTAAAACCATCATGTGGTATATTAAGTCGGAAATTTCGCTTACTGTTTGCGTATTGTCGCCATTTTTTGCAGCTATTATTGTTTCGCTACATTCTTCGCCAACTTTTTTAAGTATTTTATCTATGCCTTTGTCAAAAAGATAACAAGTGTATGAGCCTTCCTCTTTGTTACCTTTTCGTGCAAGTATTGTGTCGTATAAATCTGTAAAACTACTTTTATGCATTGTAAAACTCCTTTTAATAATTAATCTAATTTTTCAAAAAAACAAGTATAATTACCTGTGTGGCACGCAACTCCTGTTTGATTTACTAAAACTAGTAATG
>CAYJFG010000047.1:11162-16099 GCA_964369305.1 uncultured Eubacteriales bacterium | reverse complement strand
TGGGTTCGGCGATTTATCACGTACTATACAATCTGTAGACGGTTTTGAAAATTGTATATATCAAATAAACGTCTTGCAGTATTTTATAATATCTGTGATTTTAAAAATTATAGTTATGTTTATAATAAGTCTATTTATAAATTTAATGTATATGTTACTTAAAAGCAAAGTTGGAGTTTATATAGTTACTATACTTTTAGGTACAGTTATGGCGTTGCCTGTTTTTATAATAGAGGATAACTCTAATTTAATGGCGTTAAAATATATAAATATAGTAAATTTTATAGATATACATAATTTATTTTCGCACTATATCAATGTTAATTTATTTACTATTCCTATAAACTATATGTTTATATTTATCGTGTCTAATTCAGTATTATTTTTAGGTTTGATTTTTGCAAATATTATGGTTTATAAGTTTAAAAGAATAGAGGGTTACAATAAAATTTCAAGCCGTACTATTATTAAATTTAAAGGTTCAGTTGAGGGTACAAACGTATTTTTACACGAGATTCAAAAAACTTTTTTAGGTAACAAAGTAATATGGATTTTAATTATATTTTTAGCTTTTCAAATATATGCAATTCAAAACAATTCAATAACACTTAATCAAGAAGAAATTAAAAGTAAATTTTTAATAAATATTAATTCTGGTGATTTTGATAAGCAAAAACCACTTATTGAAAATCAAATAAAAGAACACGAAGAAATAATGCAAGAAATTTCAAAAGCACAAGTAGACGTAGTTAATAATGTAATTTCACAAGTTGAATATGATACTATTGTAAATGGATACAGACAACATATGGTAGATTATGCAGACTTTGAAAGACTATTTTTACCTTATTACGAATACTTAAAAACTCAAGCAAGTCAGGATAAAGAAGTAGCTGTTTTAGTACATGACGGATACAATACATTATTTGGGCTACACTTAAATTTAAGTATTCAAAACGCTTTATTTGTATTTATTTTAATTATTATTTGTGTCGTGCCTATTTTTACAAGAGAGTACGAACGAAATACAATACCACTTTTAAAAGCTACAAAACTCGGTTTGAATAAATTATTACTAAATAAATTTTCGTGTGCTATGGTTGTAGCAGTAATAATAAACTTGCTTGTTTATATACCGTTTTTTATTCAAATATCAGACGTATACAGACTTGATAATTTAAATAAATCAATTTGTAGCATACCGCAATTTGCAAATTATTCTGATGATATTACAATTATGCAAATGCTTATAATTGTGTTTACTGTTAGAATGATTGTATCGCTTATCATAACAGGTCTAATCTCTTTAATTTCAGTTGCAACGAAAAACACAATTACATCTATTGTTATACGTACATTCATATTTGTAATTCCTCTTGTATTACCGCTTATAGATATTACAATATTAAATAGTTATTCATTATTTTATTTCCAAAATTTTGGACAAATTTTAGTTGAATTTTAATTTTCACAATTTAAAACGCTTCGCATAATATGTAAAAGACGATGAATTTTTTACAATTATGAGGAGTGTTTTTTTTGAGTAAAAAAATATATTTAAGCCCGTCAAACCAAAATAAAAACTTATACGCTACTGGTGATACTAACGAAATGGAGCAATGCGACAAAATTGCTACTAAACTTGAAACATTGCTTAAAGCTAAAGGTTTTAACGTTAAAAAAGCACCTAAAGGTCAATCAATGTCAAAAACTATAAGCGAGAGTAACAGCTTTGGAGCAAATTTGCACTTGCCAATTCATACAAATGCATTTAATGGTGAGCTTACAGGCGGTACTTTAATAATGCTTTATAGTAACAATAGTGAAAATATGAAAGCTGGAAAATGTATTTTAGAACCACTTTCAAAAATCACACCAGGTAAAGATTATCAAATTCAAACAAGACCAAACCTTGCTGAGCTTAACAGTACAAATGCTTTAGCAGTTTATATTGAAGCGGAATTTCACGACACTAAAGAGGGTTCAGACTATATAATAGCAAATATCGATGATATTGCAAAAGCAATTTGCGACGGTGTGTGTGACTACTTCGGTGTAGATAAAAAAGACGAAACAACACTTGACAATATGTATTATGTTAGAGAAAGCCCTAATTACTTGAAAACTCAAAAAGGTGCTTTTGCAAACTTAGAAGATGCTAAAAAAATGGCAGACTCATATGCAAAAAGTGGATATGAAGTTTATGATGAAGATAAAAAAAT
Source organism: uncultured Eubacteriales bacterium (assembly GCA_964369305.1). GTDB lineage: Bacteria > Bacillota > Clostridia > Oscillospirales > Acutalibacteraceae > CAYJFG01. The sequence continues at coordinate 13,877 of CAYJFG010000047.1, read as the reverse complement.
GGTTTACAAACCAGAATTAGAAGAGAAAAAAAAGGAAATACCTGTAAAAATCACAAGTGACGTTGTAATAGATGCATATACAAAATATGCATTATCTTTAGTAGGTCAAAATGGCGATAAAGTAAAAAAATGGTTTCCACTTTATGAGACTTCTGCATGGTGTGCAGCCGCTATTAGTTATGTAGGTGCAATGATATCAAACGATATTTTAGGAAATGCGTTTGTAAAATCAGCAGGTGCAGGTTCTATCCCAAGGCTTTCAAGAGCAAAAGGGATAGGCAAATGGTTTGAGGGTAACAAAACACCTATTGAGGGTGATTTTATACTATTTAACCCTACAGTAACACCTACTGATAAATATTTTAGTAGTCATATAGGATATGTTTATAAGGTTAGTAATTCAGTAATATATACAGTTGAGGGAAACGTTGGAGGAACTAACGTAACGTCAATTTGGGATAAAAGAAGTTATAGCGTTGGCAATAGCCGTATAAACGGATTTTTCAGACCAGCGTGGTCAAAAGTTAAAACGTTAAAGACTGTGCCAACTAGTAGTTCATCGTCTACACAAACAAGTACTACTACAAAAACATCAAAAATAAAAGCAGTTCAAAATTGGTTGAATAGTAATTATAAAACTGATTTGTATACAGATGGTGTGTATGGAAAAAATACAAAATCAGCATTAGTAAAAGCTTTACAATCGCAATTAAATAAAGATTATAATAAAAATTTAGTTGTAGATGGAATTTATGGAAATAATACTAAAAAAGCAGTAGTTGCCTTAAAAAAAGGCGATAAAAATAAATTAGTTAATATTTTGCAAGGTTTATTGATTTGCAGATATGATTATAGAATTAGTTTTGATGGCGACTTTGGAAACAAAACTCAAAAAACAGTAAAAGCTTATCAAAAAGCTAAAAAACTAACTTCAGATGGTGTTGCAGGTAAAAACACATTTACAAAACTTCTTTCATAACATTACGATATAAATTTAAACTGTGTTGGCTTTTTCAACACGGTTTAAATTTCGTTGTTGACATTTATATAATTTTTAGTTATTATAAAATTAATTTAAAATATATAAAGGGGTTGAGCTTATGAAAAAAAGGTGGAAAGTTGCAATTGTGCTGTTATCAGTTCTTGTGGTAGGAGTTGTAGCCTTTTTTATATACTTATCTGATTACAGAACACTAGATGAGGAGTATTATAAAATTTTTGATGAAGTAGATGTACATACTCACGAAAGTTGGGTGCATTTTGAAGCAGATAGTGAAGAGGGTATTGTATTTTATCCAGGCGGTAAGGTAGAATATCTAGCGTATGCACCTTTTTGTCAAAAGTTGCAAGATGAGGGGATAAACGTATTTTTAGTTGACGTACCTTTTAATTTTGCTATTTTTTCAATAAATAAAGCTGACGAGCTAATAGAAAATTACGAAGATATATCAAAATGGTATGTGGGCGGTCATTCTCTAGGTGGTGTAACTGCAAGTATGTACGCAGCCGAAAATAAAACAAAAATAGATGGTTTGATTTTAACAGGTGTATACCTTGCAATGGATTATGATTTAGAAGATACACTCACTATAAATGGCTCAAATGATTTAAGGGTAGGTGATGCTGTAAATTATGTAACAAATGCATACGTTATTGAGGGCGGTAACCATGCACAATTTGGAAATTATGGACCAAACGATGGTGACGGAGTTGCTACTATAACAGCAGATGAACAGCAAAACGAAGCGGTAAAAATTATAGTTGACTTTTTAAAAGAACGCTCATAAACAAATAAAAATAAATAGTGATAAGTGAAAAGTGAAAAGGGAATAGTGAAAAGTGAATGTGAAAATCCTTGCGGATTTTTTGTTTATAAAGGGCGTTTTTTCTCTGGTAATTGGTATTTTGTTCTGTCTTTTTAATTACGAATTACGCATTATGAATTATAAATTATGAATTACGAATTATATATTAATAGTGAAATTCAAATTTGAAACTATAGATATTCTTTTATTTTCAGTAAAATTACATATCAAAACATACAAAAAATGCTTAAGCCACAAAACGACTTAAGCATTTTTTATGTTATTTTTAAAATTTAATTAGTAAATAAAATTTTAAATCAAAAAACTTTAGGATTAAAACTTATTGATAGAATAACTTAAAATTAGGGTTTGAAGTTTAATAAAAATTATCTGCAAAAATCATTTAAATATCTTTCAATACACTCACTTATAATTTTTTTAGCTTCTTCACTATTTTTAACCTCTTGTATATTTGGGTTAGGTTCACCCTCTAAAGCTTTATAAACTGTAAAGAAATGCACCATCTCATTAAAAATATGTACAGGCAATTCTTCGATATCTCTATATGAATTATATGTAGGGTCATCAAAAGGTATAGCTATAATTTTTTCATCTGCTTTTCCTTTGTCGTCCATAATAATAACGCCGATAGGGTAACATTTTACAAGTGCTAAAGGGTGGATATTTTCAGAACATAAAACTAAAACATCTAAAGGGTCGCCGTCGCTTGCATAAGTTCTTGGAATAAAACCATAGTTTGCAGGATAACGAGTAGATGTATATAAAACTCTATCTAGTAAAAGTAAACCTGTTTCCTTATCAAGTTCGTATTTTGCTTTACCGCCTTTTGTGATTTCAATAACTGTTACAAATTTTTCAATTGAAATTCTTTTAGGGGAAATGTCATGCC
>CAYJFG010000047.1:0-11152 GCA_964369305.1 uncultured Eubacteriales bacterium | reverse complement strand
CCTCTTTAAAAATAAAATTAAAATAAGCAAAACTTATATCAATTTAATTATACATTAATGTAGCTAAAAAATCAACATAATTAATGTAGTTTTTGATAGTTTTGCTTATTTTTTGACAATTTTTTAAACAAACACAAATTTGTACTTATTAAATGCTGTCAATATATGTTAGTAATGCGTGAAAATTACCATTTAAAGTATATTTTCCACTGTCAGCAGAAATAAATACACTATCGCCCTTGCCAAGTGTTGTAAATTCGCCATCACCTTTTACAGTTCCATTACCACTTAAAACAAGTATTGAATTAAAAGTTTTATCTGTAGTTTCAAGTGTTAAATCACCATTTACACATAATTCTTCAACGCAAAAATATTTACATTCAACTAATTTCCCAGTTTTATTTGCTTTATTTATTGACGGTGTAAGAGTAGAAACGTCTATGGCTTTGTCAACGTGTAACTCACGTAATTTGCCGTCAGCACCAACTCTGCCAAAATCATATACACGGTAAGTAACATTTGATGACTGTTGAACTTCTGCTATAAGGCAACCTGCACCAATTGCATGAACAGTACCAGCTTCAATGTAAAAACAGTCGCCAGCTTGTACATTTACTTTATTAAGCACGTCAAGTAATGTGTTATTTTCGATATGTTCTTTGTACTCTTCTTTTGTTACTTCTTTTGAAAATCCGTAATAAATAAATGCATCAGGCTCAGCCTCAACAATGTACCACATTTCATTTTTTCCGTTATCATTTTCATATTTTCTTGAGTACTCATCGTTTGGGTGAACTTGTATTGATAAACTTTGTTTTGCATCAATAAACTTTGTAAGAATAGGGAATGTGTCGAAACGCTCTGAGTTTAATCCTAAACCATGCGGATTAAAATTAAGCCAATCTCTTAACGCTGAGCCTTTATATCTGCCTGTATCCATAATACTTAAACCGTCATTATGGCAAGATAGTTCCCATGTTTCGGCTAAAATGTCACCGTCGTATTTTTTATTATAATCTGTTTTAAGTCTTTGCCCACCCCATAAATAATCTTTGCATGAGGGTATTAGTTTTGTAATCATTAATTTGCACCTACTATATTTATTCTATTATAAATGGTTTTATTTTTTCTACAATTTCATCTGTGCATGAATAAATTTTTAATTCAAGTGGAGAGTCTAAGTCCAAACTAAAAATTCCTAAAATTGACTTTGCATCAACAATAAATCTAAAAGATACTAAATCAAAATCGCTATCAAGTGTAGTTACAGTCGCTACAAAAGATTGAACATCTTTAATTGTACTTAATTTGATTGTAAAACTTTTCATCTTAAATTACCTCCTAATCTGTATCACGAACGGCTTTTCTAACTGCAAATATTGAAGACGGATTGACAGAAAGTTCATCAATGCCATATTCTATAAACTTATGAGTAAGTGTAGTGTCAGAACCGAGTTCACCACATATGCCTGACCAAATATTATTTCGTTTTGCAGCACTTGCTACCATTTCAATCATTTTTAAAATAGCTGGGTGATGAGGGTCGTAAAATCTTTCTAATTTTTGGTTTTGTCTATCTATAGCGATTGTGTATTGTGTTAAATCGTTTGTGCCTATACTAAAAAAGTCAACGTGTTTTGCAAGGTCGTCAGCAATAATAACAGAAGCTGGAGTTTCAATCATAATACCAAATTCAAATTTACCGAAAGGGATATTATTTTCCTTAAGGTCGATTTTAACTTCGTCAATGAGTTTCTTAACTTCTAAAATTTCCCATACAGATGTAATCATAGGAACCATTATAGAAATTGTACCATAAAAACTAGCACGTATCAATGCTTTTAGTTGAGTTTTAAACATTTTCACATCATTTAAACAAATTCTAACAGCTCTATAGCCTAAAGCTGGGTTTTCTTCAGCGTCTAAGTTAAAATAACCAATTTGTTTATCTGCTCCAATGTCCATAGTTCTAATAATAACTTTTTTGCCACCCATCATCTCTGCAACTTGTTTATATACATTAAATTGCAACTCTTCGCTAGGATAGTCGTTTTGCTCAAGATATAAAAACTCACTTCTAAAAAGACCAATACCCTCTGAATCGTTTTGTAGTGCAAGACCAACGTCGCCAACAGAACCAACGTTTGCATATAAGTTTATTTTTTTACCAGACTTTGTAACTGTTTCTTTCCCTTTATATTCAAGTAAAAGAGCTTTTTTTTCTTTTTCCTCTTCGAGTTTTTTATTAGATAAAGCAATAGTTTCTTCATCTGGATTAATAATTAATTTACCGCTAAATCCATCAATTACTGCATACAATTCGTCAACATTATTTGGAACATCAACACCAACTATTGCAGGTACTGCCATAGTTCTTGCAAGTATTGCGGTGTGAGAATTTACAGAACCTTTTCTAGTGACAAAGCCTAAAATTTTGCTTTTATCCATTTGAATAGTTTCGCTAGGTGTTAAATCGTCAGCTACTATAATGCAAGGAGTTTCAAAATCCATTCCATTTTCGGTATTGTTTGATAAAACACTTATCAAGCGTTCTGATATATCTTTAACATCTGCTGCACGTTCTTTCATGTAATCGTCGTCCATATTTGCAAAAGTTTGAGCGAAATTGTCGCCAGTTACAGCTACAGCATATTCAGCATTTAAACCTTGCGTTTCAATAATATTAATAATTGAATTAACGTAGTCTTCGTCTTCAACCATCATTTTATGAATATCAAATATTAAAGCGTTACTCTCTCCAACTTCTTTTAAGGCTAGATTATAAAGTCCGTCTAGTTGCTCCATAGTTGTTTGTTGTGCTTTATAAAAACGTTCTTTTTCACTTTCTAAATTTTCAATATGTTTACGCCTAACTGTATTATCTTTTTTAACACTTTCTTTTATAATACCTAATGCAATGCCTTTTGATGCGATACTTCCACCGTAAATATCCATTATAAAAAACCTCCTTTTGATTATATGAACAAATGACTGTGACACAAAAAGTGTAAAAATTTAAGGGTTTGTGCCACTGTCAAACTATATTTTAAAGATTTGTTTCAAAGAAGTTTTTAACAGCGTCAAATGCTACTTCTTCATCATCTCCACTAACAGCTACAGTAACTGTTTGACCTTGTTTTACACCTAAAGCCATAACTGCCATAAGTTTTTTAACATCTGTTGATTTTCCGTCTTTTTCAATTGTAATAGTGCTACTATACTTTTTGCCCTCTTTAGCAAGAAGTCCAGCAGGTCTTACGTGTATACCTAATTCGTCTTTAATTGTGTATTCAAAAGTTTTCATAATAAATTAACTCCCTTATTTTATAAAATATGATTTTACGACATTCTTTTGTAATGTTATTGTCTTATTATCGCTTGTTTTTTCTTCGTTTAAATTTGTTTCATGTTCAATATTTATTCCGTTTAATGTAGGAATTGAAATGTCTTTAGCACTTTGATAAGCCCTTAGAATATAGCCGTTTTCATTTTCCGATTTTTTCAAAACACTTAATACAAAGTCTTTATCTTCTAAATTTAATAAGCTATAGTTGTATGGAACTTTAAAGTCAACATCATTTAATTTCATAGCGTTATATGGCATTTTGTTGTAGTATACAAATGGTGTTAAATACTCTTTAGCTTTTCTTGCTACATCGTCGCTATTATTTGTAAGTGCTAAGTCATAAACTTGTTTGCCTAGTAGTTGAGAGTCTGGAGTTTCCATTTTTATACCAGATGGACGACCTGGACGTCTGAATAAATTTTCTTTTCCTAAAAGTCCAACACCTCTAAATAGAGTAATTGCTATTGTTCCAAAATCTTCACCGATTAGCTCAAATTCTCTTACGCTATTTGTTAAAACTGCTAAAGCGTCTTTATTATCAAGTGTTACATATGAAAGCATTGGATATATTGAGTCTGGGCGTTCGTCCCATTTTTCACTTTCCCATACGTCCATAGCACTATCAATAACTGGTCTTTTAATTGAGCCAAATTGATTATCGCTAAGTGAAAAGCTGGTAGATAGATTATGAGGGATTAGCAAACGCACTCTATGGTCAAGCGTTTTATTATCAATTTCCACTTTAACATCAATAATGTTTGAACCTTTAGTTAAAGATACAACTAATTTAATATCCATAGTACTATCGCAAGTTTTTGCTTTTCTACTGTCTAAATCTTTTGGAACATTCATAGTAAAGTTTGAAGTTATAGTAGTTTTATTTGCTCTATCTTCAAAATGAACATTTGCGTTTACATCTTTAGAAGTTATTACAAAATCATCTTCAAGAGGGGAGAAGTCGTATTCGTCGCCGTCGTCGCTTCCGTCTTCAATTGTTAAAACTTCGTTGTAAGTCATACCGTTTTCTTTATTTGTGATATTTAAACTACCGTTGCTATTTGCAGTTATTTTGAAAAATTCATTTTCAGCAGTTGAAATTTTACAAGGGTTATAAACAGGTATAACGCCGTCTTTCTCTTTTATCAAAAATGTTTTAAAGCCCATAGATGGTATAGTGTCTATAAAATTTAAGTGATATCTTACAAATGGGTCATAATCTCCGTAATGAACAATTTGTCTATCTATAAGCCCTGCGTCTACAATTTCAGTTTTTGTAACTGTAAAGTCATAATTATTTCCGTCTTCGTCTACTAAATCAAAGTTTTTCATTTTAGTTATAATTTGAGCATCTACTACATCATTACGATTATAAGGCAATAGATTAAATACAGTCAATTTATCAAGTGTGTTTTCACAGCTTATAGCATCTGTAATTTTACGTTTGTAATACTTGATTAACTCATCTGTTTTATCTTCTGCAAGGAAAAACCTATTTTCAATTTGCTGATGTACCTTATCGCTACAGCAACAACCTATAGAGTCATGAGCGTGGTTTTTCATTATTTCTTTCCATATTTTTTCAATTAGACCATGCTCATAGTCAAACCCTAGCGAATGGGAAATAGTTGCAAGCGGTTCTAAAATATTAGTAAGCTTATTTTCAATTCGTGTATTGTAAGATTTTAAATCAGCTCTGGTTGAAAAAATACTGCGGTGTACTCTCATATATTTACCGTCTAACAGCTCACCTTTTATTGTGTCTAGATTAGGTGTTTGCTCAAGCTTTTCAAAAATATTTTCGTATCTACTTAAAAAGAAATTTTTATCAGGATAAATCTCCTTTAAAGTTTTCATAACGTCGTAAATATTTTTTTGTAAAGGCATTTGGTCGTGTCCGTTAGGTAGTGCAATTTCTTCGTTTACTGCACCATGTTCAAGAACAGGCATATATTTACTCATGCGTTTTTCAAGTGCTGTTTTTTCTTCTGGTAAATATTTTCCTATCGCATATCCTAAAGGTAAAAGATGTACTAAAACTTTTCCGCCACTTTCACCCTCCCAAAAGAAGTTTTGTTTATTTGTTCCATGACGTTCGCTACTGCCACGCCAGAATATACAACGTGATATGTCAAACCCATTTAAAATTGTAGGTAATTTTTCGCTTTGTCCAAATGAATCTGGTAAGTAGCCAATCATCATAGGGTCGCCAAACTCTTTACAATCTTTAATACCATATAGTAAATTTCTTACTATAGATTCGCCACCTACAACCATTTCATCAGTTTGAGTATACCAAGGACCTATAATTAGTTTGCCTTTTTGTACTAAATCTTTAACCCTTTGTTTGTTTTCTGGTTTTACCTCGAAATAATCTTCTAAAATTGCTGTTTGTCCATCTAGCATATAATAAGGGTAATTATCGTCGTTTTCAAGTCTTGATAAAATTTCTTCCATATTATTTACTAAAAGTATTCTTGATTCTTCTGTTGTAAAATACCATTCTCTGTCCCAATGCATATGTGGTATTACGTGTACATTATTTGCCATAATGGCCTCCTAAATTTCGATTTTTAAAAATTAAAGTGTTCTACCTTTTGCGTTCATTTTTTTAAGTTTCATATTTCTTAAAATGATTAGTAGAGCAGCTGATATTATAGCACCTACTATAGCAGCCCCTAGCCATACAAACGCTGCCCAGAATGGGTCAATTGCAGTTTCTGGAGTAGTACCATTTAGCATAAACATTGAGAATATACCAGCACCTGGAACGTTTAATCCAACTTGTGCCATTGATACTAAAGCACCAGTTACAGCAGAACCTGTACATAATGATATAATAACTCTTACAGGGTCGGCCATCATAAATGGAATAGCACCCTCAGTAATTCCGCCTAAAACTAAAAGCCATGAAGTTTTACCAGCGTCTATTTCTTCTTTTGTGAATTTACTTTTGTTTGTCATTGTTGCAATTGTAATTGCAAAACCTGAAACCATTTTAACTGATGCAAATATAGCGTAAGGAACAATAACACCCTCGGCCATAGCACCGATACAGAAAGCATAAGCCGCTTTGTTAATAGGGCCGCCTAAGTCAAATGAAACCATGATACCAATTACTGCACCTAGTAAAGCTGCATTTGCTCCACCTAAAGCACTTAAAGCATCAATCATTGTAGCGTTTAACCAAGCAACTGGTTGACCAACAACGAGGAATATGAGCGTACCTACAATTATCGTACTTAAAACTGGATAAACTAGAAAACTTATAAAACCTGCCATAGTACCTTTAGCTGGAATATATTTTTTGATAAGTTTTGTTGTGAAACCTGCAATTAAACCACCAAGCATACCAACTAAGAAACCACCGCTAATCATGTTAGCAGCAAGACCCGCTGCAAAACCGGGAGCTAAAGCAGTTTTATCACCTATAGAATATGCCATATAAGCTGATAAAACAGGAACAAGTAGTGTGCCTAATAAGTTACCGCCGAGTTTTCTAAACATCCATAACCATTCGCCGTCAGTATTATAAAGTTCTTGTAAACCGAAAATATTAGCTACCATAACAGCGAATGCACCAATCAAACCACCTGCAACGATAATTGGAATCATGTAAGAAATACCAGTTAAAACTGATTGTTTTATAGTATTTCCTATAGTTTCTTTCTTTTCTTCTTCTACAGTTGCTGAAATTTCGCCTTTTACATGGGTTTCAGCTTTTTTTAGTGCATCTTGAATAACTTTTTTACCGTCTTTAATAGGTTTTGCAACTGGTACTTTAGTTATTGCTAAATGAGAAAATCTCTCAGCCTCTTTAACAGCAACTTCAACAGCAAAAACGCAAGCGTCAGCGTCTTTTAATTGCTTAGCAGTAATTCTATCTTCAACACCATTAGCACCTTGTTTTTCAACAAATACTTTAACGCCTAACTCATCACCAGCTTTTTGCAGTGCTTGAGCTGACATATATGTATGTGCAATACCAGCAGGACAAGCGGTAACTGCTACAATAGTTTTTGTGTAATTAATTTCTTTTTTCTCTTCGGTTTCTGTAACGTCTAAATTGTTAAATAGTTCTTTAGCTGTTTTTGAAGAGAACAGACGATTAGTATAAACGTCGTCGCTCATTCTTTCCATTAAAGTAGCTAGCAAATCAAGGTGAGTACTACCACCCTCACTTTTAGGAATAGCAAGCATAATTATGTGTTTTACTTCGTTGTCAGGGTCGATACTTTCCCAATCAGATATAACACTAGTAGTTGTCATAACAGCAAAACCAGCTTTTTTAACACAGTCGGATTTACCATGAGGAATAGCAAAACCATTTTCAATACCAGTTTCTGATATATCCTCTCTTTCATAAATAGCTTTTGTAAACTCGTCTTTTGATGTGATATTTCCGTTTTGATAAAGCACATCTACAAGTTTATTTATGATATCCTTCTTTGTGCTTAAACCACTATTTAGGATTATCATATTTTCGTTTGTTAAATTTGATAATTTCATTTTGATTAACTCCCTTTGCGTTTTTTGATTTATCTTACAATCATAGTATACATGATTTATTTCTTGAAATTAAAATTGCGATATTTTTTTATACTTGATTTTTTGAATTGTACATTTATACACAACTTAGCAGTTTGGGCAATTTTCCATGCCAATTTTTATAAGGTTTAGAGTACGCCTTAAAGCACTTTCAAATAAATAATGTGCATTATCAATTGCGTAATCTAAAGTCATAATAGAATTAACAGTTGAAGTTATACTCTTAATTCCAAATTTTTCCATTTCCTCAGCACGCTCACCAATCGAACCTACAATTGCAATGCATGGTACATTTTCTTCTTTGCAAATTTTACCTATACCACTTGCAACTTTACCATAAGCGCTTTGATAGTCCATTTTGCCCTCGCCTGTAATTACTAAGTTTGCATCATAAATTCTATCTTTAAAACTTAAAATATCTAAAATAGTAGAAATACCAGAACACATCTTAGAATTTGCAAATAGTTCTAAACAAGCTCCAAGTCCGCCTGCAGCCCCTGCACCTTTATTATCTCTTACTGATTTATTCAAAGTTTTTTCTGCAATATCAATATAATGTTTCATACCACGCTCAAGTATTATACGGTCATTTTCGCAAGCTCCCTTTTGTTTGCCAAAAATGTTTGTAGCACCATGCTCGCCTAGTAATGGGTTTGTAACGTCGCATAGTACATTTATAGTTGCGGTTTTTACTAGAGGATTAATATTACTTGTATCTATTGAGTGTATTTTTTCAAAATTAAGCGGTATAGCTTCAAGTTCATTATTAAAGATATCTAAAAATTTTACGCCAATAGCACTTGCAAAGCCTATGCCACCGTCGTTTGTAGCACTTCCGCCAATACCAATGTAAACAGTTTCTATACCATTTTCTAAAGCGTGAAGTAGCATTTGACCTGTGCCATAAGTGCTATGCTTAAAAATATCTCGTTTATTGTCTTCAACTAAAGTTATACCAGAAGCTTGTGCCATTTCCATAATAGCATTATTTCCAAAAGTGCCGTAAGTTGCAGTAATATCTCTAAAAAGAGGGTCTTTTACAGTGCATTTAACTTTATGACCTTGCATACTTTCAACTAAACAATCAACAGTACCCTCGCCACCGTCAGCCATTGGAATTTTTTCTACATAACAACGTGTAAACATTTCTTTGCAAACTTTTTGTGTTATATCACATATTTCAATTGCGGTGAGTGAGCCTTTAAAAGAGTCTGGAGCGACTACGATTTTCATATTCTTAAACCACCTTTACTTTATTATGGTTATAGTGTAACAAATTATTTTTTAAATATTAAAATATGGATATTTATATACACTTATCGTTTGATTTGATTATATATACACAAACCCCCACTTGAAAAACTTTATCAAGTGGGGGTTTAAATTAAACTTCTATTTCATCGTTAAGTGAAAAACTATATAACACACATTTTTTTACAGTTTTTCCAGTGCATTTTTCCATAGCTATTTTATATAAATCTAGCTGTTTTTTATACATATCTTTTAATTGCTCTAGCGTTTTAACTCTATCAGTCTTGTAGTCTATAATGATTATTTCGCCGTTTTCTTCAAACGCTAAATCAACTGCACCTTGTAAAATAACATCTTCATCGCTAAAAGGTGGTTTTAAAGTTTCGTCTACTAATGATGCGTTGATTTTTACTGTAAACCTAAATTCACGCATAATATTACTTGAGTTTAACAGTTGTTTCATAGTTATGCTACTTAAACATTTTTCAATTTTGCGAGTATCTAAGATTTTACATTGAGTTTCATTTAAATAGCCTTGTAATAATAATCTATCAATTTCTTTTTGATTATCAATTATGAAACTTTTAAAATCTACAAATTGCATAAAAGTATGTATTGCATTACCTCGTTGCGTTGCAGTAACTTCATCACCTTTCATAAATGTAGGTTTTGACTTAAAGTTAAAAGTTTTTTCCATATCTTTATGCGATATATTAGAAGCTGAAACTTTTACAGGAATTGTAGACAGTATTTTTTTATCGTATATGCTTTTAAATTGCTTTACAACTTCATCAATATTTACTAAAGTTACATCGTTTTCTTTTTGAGTGATAACTTCTTGATTTTCTAAAAAAGTTAAATCTTCAATAATTTTTATATCCCAACTTGAAGTATCATAATTTATAAAGTCTGTTTCGTAAATATTTGCAAGCTTTCTAAGTTCGCTACCGTTTTTATGTTTTAAAGCACAAAGAGTAATCCATTTTGTAAAGCTTTTAAGCATATCAATTGCAAAAGGGTCTGTTTTTTTGTTTGGAATGATATATGCACTTAATTCATTTACACGCTTTTCAATATCGTTACAAGGGAATACGATATACAACTTTTCCCTTGCTCGTGTAAGTGCTACGTATAAAACACGCATCTCTTCCGCTATACTTTCTTGAACAGTTTTAATATTTATACTTGTTCGTGGCAAAGAGTTAATTCTAACATTTTCTTTAATATTTTTAGCAATAGAGCCTATGCCTAACTTTTTATCAATAACAATATTGTTTTTTATTTCATCAACATTAAATCCTTTATCTTCTATTGATATAAAGCAAAATGGAAATTCAAGCCCTTTAGATTTATGCATTGTCATTATTTTAACACTATTATTGCCAAGTTCTTTTTCATCAGTTTTAAATACGACTTTTTCATCTTCAATTTGCTCAATAAATTTTAGAAACGAGGTTATCCCTCTATACGATGTTTTGTCGTAATTTTTAGCGTAATTATATAAGGTGTGTATTTTATCTAAAATTGTATCACCTTATTTCTTCGCTTTTATAACGGCGATAAAAGAAGTATTTACAAAAATTATGTCTAAAAGTTCGCTTACATCAACCATAATTGAAATTTTTCTAAGCTTTTCTAAATTATCTAAAAACTTCTTAATAAGCTCATTGTCGCTACTAGCTTTTTTTAGTGATAAATATAAGCTACCCATATTATAAGTTGTTTTTATATTTGCAATATCATCTTCGGAAAATCCGACGATAGGGGACATTAAAACAGATAAAAGCGGTATATCTTGTAACGGATTATCAATAATTTTAAGATAGTTTAGTAAAACCGCAACTTCATAATATGATAATAAATCGTCGCTACCTTGAGAAGTTGCTGGGATACCGAATTTTGTAAGCGTTTTAACATATGGGTTTAGATATTTATTTGTTCTAACAAGTATACAAAAATCGCCATAATTTACAGGTCTTAAAGTACCTTTATCATTAACTAGGTGTTTTT